>CAZMFK010000106.1:0-5850 GCA_964565545.1 uncultured Caldisericota bacterium
CATTCCTTTGATGCTCCCTGCAAAGAACTGCTGGAAGATAGCGAAATGCTTGGCGAACTGATTAGCAGTACGGTGACCAGTTTGCTGGGCCTTGTGGGCATCTCTGCGGATCAAATCCAGAGCAGAGAACATATCCTCCTGTCCACCCTATTGCATCATCATTGGAAAGAAGGCAAAAATCTCGACATTCCCTCTTTAATTCATTTGATCCAGTCTCCGGGTTTTAACAAAGTGGGAGTCATGGATCTGGAAGTCTTTTATCCTGCTTCGGATCGACTGGCACTATCAATGAAACTCAATAATCTGTTGGCTGCTCCGGGGTTTAGCTCCTGGTTGGAAGGCGAAAACCTCGATATCAGCAAACTGCTTTATACCTCAGAGGGCAAAGCCAGGGTATCTATTTTTTCCATAGCTCATCTGAACGATTCGGAACGGATGTTTTTTGTATCGCTGTTGCTTAATCATATTATCGGATGGATGAGGACACAGCCCGGTACCAGCAGTTTGCGCGCCCTGGTCTATATGGATGAGATTTTCGGCTTTTTCCCCCCTGTAGCCAACCCTCCTTCCAAGCTGCCCCTACTGACACTGCTCAAGCAAGCCCGAGCTTATGGCGTTGGTATGGTGCTGGCCACGCAAAACCCCATTGACCTGGATTATAAGGGGCTTTCCAACGCAGGTACCTGGTGGTTGGGACGCTTGCAAACCGAACGAGATAAAGCCCGGGTGCTGGACGGATTGGAAGGCGCAGCAGCCTCGCTGGGATCTTCATTTAATCGTTCAAAAATGGAAAAAACGCTGGCTGGATTATCCAAACGGATTTTTCTGATGCACAATGTCCATGAGGACGATGCCGTCATTTTTGAAACCCGCTGGGCCATGTCCTATCTGGCAGGCCCTTTAACCCGCCAACAGATCAAATTGCTAATGGATCCAATAAAAGCCGGACGTACTTATGCTCAAGCTGAACCTGTACCAACTGATCAGACCATAAACGAGCCTGTCTCTATCCCTTCTTCAGCTTCAACTCATCGCCCTGTCATTAAAAATGAGCTTCCTCAATGGGTGATTCCCATACGCAATCAGCCCCTTCCCGGGCAATCACTGCTTTACCAGGCTACTATGCTGGTGCATGGAAAAGTGCATTTTGTTAATGCCAGGCATAATATTGACGACACACGCGACATCCATCATCTGGTTCCCCTCAAAAACTCCCCTATTCCCTTTGGATGGAGTGAAGCTATCCAATGTCCGGTAGCACTGGATGATCTGGAAAAATCTCCCATCGAAAATGCCAATTTTAGCGAAATCGCCCCGGTCTTTAATCAAAGCAGTTTTGTCAAGCAACTGGAAAAGGAAGCTGTCCAATGGCTGTATCAAAGCCAGCAGATCAAACTCTGGAGAAGTCCCAGCACAAAAGCGATCTCCCTCCCCGATGAATCGGAACGGGACTTTCATCTTCGCATATCACAGGATCTGAGAGAGCAACGCGACCAGGCCCTGGAAGCTCTCAGGAAAAAATACGCCCCCAAACGAGCTTCGCTGGAAGAAAAGTATCGCAGATATGAGCAAAATGTTGACAAGCAAAAAGAGCAGGTCAAACAGCATGCCATGCAAACCGTCATTTCAGCAGGAGCTACCATCCTGGGAGGCATTTTGGGCACTCGCGGCATCAGCACTACCAGCATAGGCAGAGCTACCACTACTGCCCGGGGGATTGGCCGCACGATGAAGCAGACCCAGGACGTCGGCAGAGCAAAAGAGTCTTTTGAAGTAGTTAAAAAACAGCTCGAAGAACTCGAAGCGGATTTTGAAAAGGAAGTACAAGCCCTCCAGACAAAACTGGATGGAATCAACGAAACACTGGAAAGCATCCTGGTGAAGCCCAAGAAATCCGACATCTCTCTCCAGCTCACTGCCCTGTGCTGGGCTCCCTATTGGATCAACGCCGAAGGAAAGCTGTCAGCTGCTTTTTGATAAAATACTGTATTGGCGTAAAGCCTGGCGATATTTCCGCGCATCAGGGAGAATAGCTTCCAGCTCTTTCCAAAAATGACGGCTATGGTTCATGACTTTGGTATGGGCAAGCTCATGCACAATCACATAATCCATCAATTCCATTGGTAACATGATCAGGTACCAGCTAAAGCGCAGCTCCTGCCTGGAATTGCACGAGCCCCATCGCTTCCTTGCACTGCCAGTGCGGATCGTTCGAAAAGCAGCTCCGATGCGATTAGCCCAATAAGACGCCCTCTGGGCAATGATTTGACGAGCTTGCTCTTGGTACCATTTGCTCAGATGCTGTATTTCCTTTTCTCCTTGATATGCCAGAGGGAAATGCAGTTTGTCCTTCAGTGCAATAAAGGGAGCGTCCCAAAAATGCAAATCGTACGATTTCCCTAAATAGGGCAGGGGTAGTTTCTCTTCGAGCTTTGTCGGCAAGGAAAGAACTATCCGTTGGTTGATCTGGCTGGATACTTTGGCAATCCATCGTTGCTTGGATTTTACAATTTCCTGTATGGATGCTTTGGAAGCTCGCAATGGCGCTCTTACAATCAGTTTCCCAATACCATCCACCTGCAAGCTGACGGTTTTACGTTTGGAGCGAATCAACAGATATTCCATTGATTTTAGATTATACAAATGCACTTAGTGGAAGCCAGGCCAAAAATCATTGAAAAACATTAGATTCAAGATACAATTTAGCCATGGAGCCCCAAATTAAAAAAAAGATTTGGATGATAGCAAAAAATCACGATACCTTGGTCCTTCACAAAGAGCAGTTTTTTTTAGGAAAAAATCTTCCAAAGGAGTAATGCGATGGCCAAAGTCAGCTCAATGAAATACCCCATGATATCCAGGTTAATTGAGCTATCTCGCATACTGCGAAAATCATCCTATCACTCCCTGCCGCAACTCAGCCGACAACTTCAAGTCAGCGAGCGTACCGTCAAGCGGGATATTCGCCTGCTCCGATCCGATTACCATGCTCCCCTGGCCTACGACCGAAGCAAAGATGGCTATTATCTCACCCGGGACTGGCAGTTTTCCCTTTCCGGTTTTACCGATGGGGAATTGCTTATCCTGATTATGGCTGCAGTGATGCTCAAACAATACAAAGGCACTCCGCTGGAGCAATCCCTCATCAGCATCCAGGAAAAGATCCAGCATCTGTTTACGGATTCGATCAGCTTTTCTTTCGAAGAGCTTGAAATGATGATTACTGCCAACACCTGCCCTGTAGAGATGAAAACAGACATCAAAGATACTTTTCAATGCGTCTTTCAAGCCATCACAAAAAAGAAAACCCTATCCATCGAATACTATTCCATGCATAGTGATGAAACTACCCGCAGAGAAGTGGATCCCTACCATTTATATCACTACCAGGGCGTATGGTATTTTTGCGGATACTGCCACAAACACAGGGAAATCCGTGATTTTGCCTTGGATCGAGTACAGCATTGCACGATGCTGCAAAAGAGCTTTCGCTTGCGGGATAGTTTTGACCCCAAAACTTACCTAAGGCAAGCACTTCGCATATTCAAAGGCGAGGTTGAAACCGCAGAAATCGAATTTGATGCCGATCATTCCCGCTGGATTTGCGAACGGATCTGGCATCCCACCCAGGTGTTGACCAAATATGAAGATGGCCGATGCAGTCTGGAGATTACAGCGCATCCCCTCGAAATCAAGCAGTGGGTGTTAAGCCACGGAATTCATGCAGAGCTTAGGTCTCCCGATTGGCTAAGGCAGGAAATTCGCAGAGAATTGGATCAATCGCACAAACGATACCGTAGATCGCATACCAAACCCCGTCTATCCAAAAAAACGAAGGTCCCGTCCAAGTGATAACCTTTTCAGGGAGGAGGTGAAGGATGTATTGTCCAAAGGGTCCCAAGAAAAAAATAAAATCGCTCGAAGATCTGGAAAATTTAAAGCGCATTTCCAAAAAAATTCAAGAAGATCTGGACCATGTCGTGCTGGAGGAAGAAGAGCATCTGGGGCTAATGGAAGAATGGGCAGATGATGAAGAAGAAAAAAAAGATGAGATATAAGACCCATAGCACGGATGGACCAAAAAAGAAAAAACCAGCGCCCTTCCTATTGCCCATCGATCCCGAACTCGACCAGGAAGAGCAGGAAAGCGAAAAGCCTTTCGACCGGGAAGATTGGACCAAAGAAGACACCTTTGGCCTGACTGAAGACGAATACCTCTATGTGATCATGGAAGATGACCTGGTGTAGCATTGAACTCAAACTAACGACTGCATATAATGGATGACACTACCCCCTTTTGAAAGGTAGAAAGAAAGGCAGAAATTATGGCAAATAGTACCACCAAAAGCAACGAAAGCTTTGAAAAAAACCTCTTCAAAATGGCCGACAAACTTCGCAAAAACATAGATGCCGCTGAATACAAGCACATTGTATTAGGGCTCATTTTCCTCAAATTTATCTCCTTTTCCTTCGAAGCCCTCCATACCGTCATCAAAGATCAAAAAGGCGAATATGCTGGAGCAGACCCCGAAGATGTGGACGAATACCTGGCGGAAAATGTTTTTTTTGTGCCCCCCAAAGCCCGATGGAACTACATTCAAAGCGTATCCAAACAGCCCACCATAGGCAAAGAGTTGGATGATGCCATGGAAGCCATTGAAAAATGCAATCCTTCCCTAAAAACTATACTTCCCAAAGTTTATGCGCGTCCCAACCTCGACAAAACTGCCCTCGGAGGATTAATTGACCTTATCGGCAATCAAGCCCTCGAAGCCGACAGCGAAAAAAGCAAAGACTTGCTGGGGAGGGTGTACGAATATTTTCTAGGCGAATTTGCCAGCGCAGAAGGCAAAAAGGGTGGTCAATTCTATACCCCCAAATCCATCGTCCGCCTTATGGTCGAAATGATCGAACCCTACAAAGGGCGTGTTTATGACCCCTGCTGTGGCAGTGGGGGCATGTTTATCATGAGTGAAAAATTTATCGAGATGCACCAGGGGAGCTGTGACGACATCGTCATCTATGGGCAGGAAAGCAACCAGACCACCTATCGCCTCTGTCGTATGAACCTCGCCATTCGTGGTATCGATGGCAGTCAGGTCAGATGGAACAACGAAGGCTCCTTTCTCAACGATATGCACAAAGACTTAAAAGCCGACTATATCTTAGCCAATCCCCCCTTCAACGATAGCGACTGGTCGGGGCAACTCCTACGCACCGATCCGCGCTGGCAATATGGCGCACCACCGATGGGCAATGCCAACTTTGCCTGGCTTCAGCATATGATCTACCACCTCTCGCCCAAAGGCGTGATGGCTTGCGTATTGGCCAACGGGTCCCTTTCAAGCCAGACCAGCGGAGAGGGGGAAATCCGCAAAGCACTCATCGAGCACGACCTGGTGGATTGCATCGTAGCCCTTCCCAAACAACTCTTTTACAACACGGGCATCCCTGCCTGCATCTGGTTTATCTCTCGCAAACGCTCTGGCAATGGCGACCGCAAGCGCAGTGGCGAGATCCTCTTTATCGATGCCAGCGAAGTAGGCTTCATGGAAGATCGCACCCACCGGGCTTTCAGCGAAGAAGACATCACCCGAATAGCTGAAACCTACCATGAGTGGCGCAAACACCAAGGCAGCTACGAAGACCAGGCAGGCTTTTGCAAGTCTGCCAAGACCGAAGAAATCACCAAACACAACTATGTCCTCACCCCAGGGCGCTATGTTGGCATCAAAGAAGAAGAGGACGACGGCATCCCCTTTGAAGTCAAAATCAAAGAACTCACCACCACCCTCTCCCGCCAAATAGCCGAGGAGCAAGAGCTCAACCAGGAAATCAAAAAGCAACTGG
>CAZMFK010000107.1:0-5771 GCA_964565545.1 uncultured Caldisericota bacterium
GCTTCATCAAAGACTACCGACTGAGGACTATCAATAACATCGTCTGTTATTTCCTCTCCGCGATGGGCTGGAAGACAGTGAAGTACTAAAGCTTGCGGTGGGGCTTTGCTCATGAGTTGAGCATTGATCTGATATGGAGCAAAAATCTTTTTTCTTTCTTCAGCTTCTTTTTCCTGTCCCATGGATGCCCAAACATCAGTATATATGAAATCTGCTGTTCTAACTGATTCAATGGGATCAGATTTCAAAGTAAAGCTGGAACCAGTATCTATGGAATCCATATGATACCAATCCATGATCTGTTGGCTGGGTTCATGTCCACCTGGAGAACATATAGTCAGATTAACTCCAGTTTTTGCGGCTGCCATCATTAAGGAATTGCTAACATTGTTGCTGTCGCCTATATATACCAAATGGAGTCCTTTCAAAAATCCTCTTTTTTCAAGCATCGTATAGAAATCTGCCATAGCCTGACAAGGATGGAGAAAGTCTGATAGACCATTAATAACCGGAACATTGCTGAATTTGGCTAAATCAAGAATATTTTGATGCTCAAAGACTCTGGCCATAATGCCATCAACATAGCGACTAAGAACACTTGCAGTGTCTGCAATAGTTTCTCCACGATTAAGCTGAATATCGTTACTACTTAAAAAGAGAGCTTTTCCACCCATTTGGTTCATACCAATTTCAAATGAAACACGGGTTCGAGTGGAAGATTTTTGAAATATCATAGCCAAATTTTTATCTTTAAGAATTGGTTTGCGAATACCCATTCGCTCTTCAGCTTTAAGAATCCGGGTGACATCAAAAATCAGCTGAATTTCTTCCGAAGTATAATCATGTATGGATACAAAATCTCTTCCCTTTAAGCTTCCTGACATGGTTTTCTCCTTAATTACCAAATTTTTCTTTTAAGATTGATTCAAGCGTAGGCTCTCCAATTTCTTGCAATTCATAATTAACTTTTACGCAAGGTTTGTTGATGGGAAATAAACGTCGAAGATCCACTGGAGTACCGATAACAACAGCATCTACTTCAGCTTGATTGATGGTATTTTCAAGCTCTTTAATCTGCTCTTTGCTGTATCCCAGAGCAGGTACAATCATTTCAATCTGAGGATAATCAAGATATGCTTGCTTAATAGAGCCAATTGCATAAGGTCGGGGATCTATGATTTCAGCGCCCAATTTTCTGGCTGCAATATACCCAGCGCCAATGGAAAGTTCTCCATGGGTAAGCGTGGGACCATCTTCAATAACTAAAACTTTTTTTCCTCGAATAATCTGAGGTTGATCTACAGTTAAAGGAGAGGCAGCATCAATTATAAGAGCATCAGGATTGACCATGCGAATATTGTCTCGAACTATTTCAATATCTTCCAGGCATGAAGTTTCTTCTTTGTTGATGATGACAGCATCTGCCATACGCACATTGGTTTCACCAGGATAGTAGGTAACTTCATGGTAGGGACGCGCAGGATCTGCAACAACAAATTTTAAGTCAGATTTATAGAAGGGAATATCGTTGTTGCCTCCGTCCCAAAGAATAATATCAGCTTCTGTTTCGGCTTGTCGAAGTATTTTTTCATAATCAACGCCAGCATAGATAATAGCTCCAACATTGATATAGGGTTCATACTCTTCCATTTCTTCAATTGTGCACTGATGCTTTTGTAAATCATCAAGTGTGGCAAAGCGTTGAACAGCCTGAGCTTCCAAATCTCCATAAGGCATAGGATGCCGAATGGAAACAACTTTTTTGCCCATTTGTTGTAAAATTTTTACAATTTTACGACTGGTTTGGCTTTTTCCACAACCAGTTCTCACAGCACATACTGAAATAACGGGCTTGGTTGATTTGATAGAAGTCTTATCGTAACCCATGAGCCAAAAATCAGCTCCACAGGCATTAACCAGAGAAGCCTTATTCATAACTGATTCATGATGCTGGTCAGAATACGCAAATACTACAACATCGATGTTCAATTTTTTTATCAAGTTATTGATTTCTTTTTCTTCATGAATGGGAATGCCATCCGGATACAGGGCTCCTGCAAGAGAAGAGGGATATTTTCTATCAGAAATGTTGGGAATCTGGGTAGCTGTAAAAGCTTTGACATCATAATCTTGATTGTCTCTGAAAAAAACGTTAAAATTATGAAAATCTCTTCCTGCTGCACCCATAATAATGACATTACGCTTCATTAACAATTACCTCCTGGTTATTTTTTCTATTTTAACTTCCGAATAAAATTGTCGATGGCCTTTTCTTCGATGTTCATTAGTTTTGTTGCGATATGTAAAAACTATGATTTTTTTTGCTTTTGCTGTTTTTAATACTTTTGCGGTAATTACATATCCAGATAATTTGTCCTGAGCAGTTTCGACCATATTATTATCGCATATTAGCAAGGGTTTTAATTCAAATTCTTCCCCTGGGGAATGTGCTATTTTTTCCAAACGAAGCACATCGCCTTCTTCTACTTTGTACTGCTTGCCGCCAGTGCTAACTACTGCAAACATTAGTTTTCCTCCTTCAATGATCTGCTTTTTTACTATACATTAAGCCAAACTAATATGATATTAAACATAAACGACCATGTCAAATAAAGAAATCACACTATCCTTCATACATGGAAAAGTTCGTAATTTGTACTATATTAAAAAGCAGCTTAATAAGAAGAATGCAATAAGGAGAACTGTCATGAAAAAGGTTATAAAAACAAATTTAGCGCCTTCTGCTATAGGACCCTATTCTCAGGCTATCATTGCTGGTTCCTTTTTGTTTATATCAGGCCAGGGAGCTATTGATCCAGATACTCAAGAGTATCGTCCACTTTCAATTAAAGAAGAAACGATATTAGCTCTTCAAAACCTTAAAGGTATTGTGGAATCTGCAGGCTCAACCATGGAAAACGTAGTGAAAACTACGATATTTCTTCAAGACATGAACGATTTCAATGAATTCAATGAAGCTTATAGTAGTTTTTTTCCAAGCCTTCCTCCAGCAAGAAGTACGATTCAGGCAGCCAAACTTCCCAAAGGATTTAAAGTAGAAATTGAAGCAATCGTATTAATAAGTTAATATATCACTTTTTTTAGATCTTTGTTCTGTTATCATTTGTATGAATACTCGATTGGGAGCACAAAGAATGATTTGCCCGTTTTCGCTGATTTTGCCAGCTTTGATACAGATCTGGTCAGGGCAACTTGAGGAAGCAACCCACACGAATCCGTTTTCAATACATATCTTCATCTCACCAAAATCAGTTTTAATATGAAAGTTGCCTGTTTTATGGACAGGCCAAACAATTCTTTGGTCCTGTGCAACAATTTCTACTTGTAGTGGCAAAGCATATTGTTTTATGAGTATTATTCCCATTAAAACAACAAAAAAGGATATTAAAGAAGTAATAAAAAACCATCGTATTTTCATGATTCAATAGCTTTCGTAATTTTAAGCAAAGGGTAAGTGTTTTTTAATAAATCTTTAGCATTTTCCGCTGAATCTAACGAATCATAAACTCCATAGCAAGCGCTTCCACTCCCTGACATCGATAAATCCAAAGGATGCGTTAACTTTAAGTCACGGAGCAAATCATGAATGGATGGCTCTATAATCAAAGCAGCAGATAGTAAATCGTTAGTTAAAGGAAAAAGGCTGTTCGAAAAAGTAAAATGTTTATTTTTTTTGTCTTTTGAAACTTCATCATATTTTTGGAAAACATCTTTGGTGGATAATGAAAAAGAAGGAATGACAACTAAAAAGTAATATCCTTTCGTAGAAAAAGATAAAGGGCTCAACACTCCTCCAGTTCCTCCGACATGAGACGGGAGTCCGTTTAAAAAAAAGGGGATATCAGAACCCAGGCGAAGACTAATTTGAAGCAATTCTTCATATGTAAATAATTTCCATAGTTGATTCAGATATGTCATAGTCGCTGCTGCATTGCTTGACCCCCCGCCGAGTCCTGATCCTGGAGGTATGTTTTTTTTGATTTTTACATGTACATCATAGGCATCAGCTAAATGGGGAAGAAAGACCTTTATAGCTTTTTCAATCAAGTTATTGTTTCCAATATGGCTATCATAAAAAGAAAATTCGGTGCTAATCTTGCCCGTACCCTCTTGATTAATAACAAATTCGAGTTCATCGTACCAGTTAATGCATATATTAGACATTTTTAACAAATGTAGCTGATCAATCTTCTGACTAACACTTAAATGCAAGTTAAGTTTGGCATAAGAAAATACTTTTGTTTTCATTTTATGAAAGCTCATGGCTTTGCTGATATATGGCATACAATTCTTCCATGGAGTATTGTTCCACTTTTTTTTGGATTTCAGGATAGTTAGTACCTTTTTTTAGGAATTTCAGTGCATTGTCCATAGTTTTTCTACGGTAAGAGAACAAAGGGTGTACGAAATCATTAAAATTTTTCATTTCTTTCATATCAACATCTTTTTTTTCAAATAAACATATTATAGAATCAATTTTTGGCGCAGGGTGAAACAAATTTTTTGAAACCTTACAAACCTTCATGACTTTATAAAAGGATTGAACAAAAACTGAAGCTGCAGAATAATGTTCCTGGTTAGATTTTGCCATGAATCGGAGCGCAGTGCCTTCAGCTAATAAGAAAACACACCTTTGAGGGTAAAGCTGGAAAATTATTTTTTCAATAATGGGCATACTCAAATGATAGGGCAAATTTCCACAAGCTTTGTTTACTTCAGAAAAACGATCCATGTTAATTTTCAAAAAATCTTCATAGTATGGAGTCATTTGGGGATATTTTAACTGCAAAGAATTTAAAAAATTTTGATTTCGTTGATCTATCTCAATTGCATGTAATTGGTTAACAAAAGGAGCTATCTTTTTTGTTAAATAGCCCGGTCCTGATCCCACTTCCAATATAATGTCCATATCAGTAAGGGCTAAAGCATCAATAATTTTATCCAAAATCGGTTCGTGAAATAAAAAATGTTGGCCCAAGTTTTTTTTGGGGTTTAACATTATTGTTCCCACCAGATATCCAACTCAAGCAGTAAACCATCCCTAAGGTGATCGTCGGTTTTGTGCTTAGTGAGATGGTAGTTAAGATAAGGCTTATTCATATAATAAAAAAGATCAGAAACAGTTCTGGCATAGGTCAGGACTGGAAACAACCTATCTTGATAAATCAGTACTACAGTTTTTTGAGAAACAAAAAAAGATCCAATAAAGATGGCGAAACAAAAGCTAATGATAACTCTCGAAATGTTCATTAAGCTATATACCCCAAATATACCACGATAAATAATATACTGGCTCCAAACAAGATAACGAGAAGCCAAACAACAAGCACTTTGCCATATTTTTCAACGAAATCATTGTATCTTAAAGCTTCACAACCTTCACGTTCACACGAAACTGCAAATAGTTTATCAAAAAAACGTGAAGTATTGCCATAAGTACAAACAACTTTATTATCTACCATTTCACAAGGTTTGATAAAATATTTTTGAGAATAGTCTTGAAGATGATGGTAAGTTAAAGATAGCCATTTTTCCATTTTTTTAAATGTTAACTGAATAAGCTTGTTGGAAGCTTGATAAAGTAGATTCCATATGTAAAGGGTATAGTAAGGTATTTTCAAATGAAACAATCCTGTCTTTAAGCCGAAATAAATAAATGTAATTCCTATGAATTCAATCAAAATAATCAAAGGTATTCCGTGATTAAATAATGGATGAAAGGGTCGGATTTCTTCAAGGAAAATGAAACT
>CAZMFK010000108.1:0-5747 GCA_964565545.1 uncultured Caldisericota bacterium
CAAAACTTACAATTAATGATAAAAGAAATTGAAAAAATCAGTTAAAATCTAGACCTTAGGCTCTGACCTTATAGCCTCTTCTAAACCTAAATAGCTAACTAAATCACGGCTCATTCCCTGAGCCGCTAAATATTCATAAATTTTGTGATAAGGAACACCCAGAGCTTGCTGTTCCTTAATTAATTTCTGAATTTCAGTATCTGGTCGTGGATTAGTTTCTTGTTTTGCCATAATAAATATATCTAATATACACAACGAATACGTATTATAACAAAAAGATTATTAGAAGGCAAAAAATTAATCTTCCCAAGCCTTTTGAATATCTTCAATGCGTTGGAGCGAAAGGCCTAAAGTAGGAGCTTCTTCAATGATTTTTTGATGTTTTCGCTGAATCGAGCACTCTCTGACCCCTAAATGCACTACATTTCCTTCTCCATCACCAAAAATCTGTACTTCAATGTGTCGGGGATTTTCAAGGCATTTTTCAATGTAAATTTCATCGGACCCAAAGGAAGCAAAAGATTCTCTTTTAGCAATAGGAAACAACTCTTCCAACTCGTGTTCATTATTAATTTTACGAATGCCTCTTCCTCCTCCGCCCATGGCAGCTTTGAGCAACACGGGATATCCAATGTCTTCAGCAATTCGTTTTGCTTCATCTTCATCATCTACTGGAGACAGGGATCCAGGCAAAATGGGAACTCCGGCCTGATGGGCAATTTTTCGGACGTGGGCTTTATTCTTTAGAGAGCGAAGCATTTCAGGGGAAGGGCCAATAAAATGGATGCCATAGTCTTCACAAATGGAAGCAAAAGTGGCATTTTCAGATAAAAAGCCATATCCTGGGTGTAAAGCATCAACTCCTAATAAAGTAGCTGAACTAATGATAGCGGACATATTCAGGTAGCTTTGGTTTGGAGGAGATCCTCCAACGCAAATAGATTCGTCAGCAAATTTGACTGGTAAAGAATTTCGATCAGCTTCGGAAAAGACTTGCACAGTTTGAATACCCAATTCTTTGCAGGCACGAATAATCCGCAGAGCAATTTCTCCGCGATTGGCAATCAGGATTCGGCGAAATCGTTTTAGACTCATGAAGAAAGATCCTCCACAACTTCTAATTTAACCAGGGCTTTTCCAAAATCTACCATTTCTCCATTTTCAACTAAAAATTCAACAATCCGACCTTTTTTTTCAGAAACAATTTCGTTCATTACTTTCATTGCTTCCACAATGCACAAAGTTTGTCGCGCATCTACCTCATCGCCATTTTCTGCAAAAGGGGGCGATGAAGGTGCGGGTGATCTGTAAAAAGTGCCTACCAAAGGCGAAGTAACATAAAAATAGCGATCGGAAGGATCTTGAGCAGTACAGCTTAAAACCGGAACAGAAAGCTCATGTGGAATTGGCTGTTCCAAAATGGTTGAATTTTGAATTTCAATCTGCAAGTCTTCTGTTTTTATTTTCATTTCTTTCAAGCTGTTTTTTTTAAGCAAGTCAATCAATTCTCTGATTTGGCTCATTAATTGTTCATTCATCGTTTTCCTCCTGAAGTAATTTTATTCCTACCAAAGCGATACATCGAATACCTTTACCGCTTCCTGCAGCATCCATGCCTTTATCCGTCGTGGCTTTAAGGTTGATGTTCTTAGGGCTAATGTTTAATCCTTGGGCAAGATTTTTGATAATTTCATCCACAAATGGAGCTAAAGTTGGTTTTTGTGCTACAATAGTTGCGTCTATTTGACTTATTTTAAAGATTATCCTGTTTTGTTTGCAATATTTATAAAGCTGTTGGATTAACGAAAAACTGCTAATGTTTTTTAGCTCAGGCAAACCCAGGCCAAAAAAACGACCCATGTCCCCCAAATGCAAAGCTCCCAATAATCCCTCCAAAATGGAATGAGTCAGTACGTCGCCATCAGAATCACCCTCGAGGCCTTCATCAAAAGGAATGACAACTCCACCTAAGACCAAAGTCCTGGAGGGTATAAAATAATGAAAATCATATCCCAGCCCCAATCTTGGTTGAACTGGCATCAATTTGTTGATCATGGCCATTTGATTATTGGAAGTGATTTTTTCATTTGAAAAATCTCCTTCGACTGCTACTATCGAAAATTCTGGATGGAGCTTCATTAACATTTCGGATTCATCTCGAAAGCAGAAATTTTTGTTACTGGCTTCTTTAAAACAATCGTATAGAATTGAAAATGGAAAACCCTGGGGAGTTTGGGTTCGATACCAGGAGGATTCATACTCCTGAGGAAACATCTTTCCAGAAGTGATTGTTTTAATCGCATCAAAAATTGGAATTATCGGCACAGATCCCTGGTTTTCAGTAGTATTTTCAATTACATCATCGATTAAGCTTTTGGAAACAAAAGGACGCGCGGCATCATGAACCAGAACTTTGCAGTTGGGTCCCAGTTCTGCTAACTGACTGATTGCATGCAAACCATTAAAAACGCTTTCCTGACGATTTTTTCCTCCATGCACGATCTTAATCACTTTAGGGTATGACAGGGTGTCCATTAAAGAAAAAAGAGACTCATTCAGAACAAGTACCATGGCGTCAACCAGGGCATGATCTTGAAAAGCCCTTAGTGATAGTTCCAGTGAAGTCCATCCATGGATGGGTTCAATGAGTTTGTTATTTTTTCCAGAAAAACGCGAGCTGTTTCCACCAGCAACAATAACAGCCAGGATATTAAGCATCATTTGACAAAGTCCTGATGTATTGGCCGAAAATAATTTTTCCTGAAGTGGATTGAAGGACAGAAGAACATTCTGCCAGGATGCGCTTTCCAATATATGGCTTGCCTTCCTCAATAATAATCATCATTCCATCTTCGGTGTAACCTACTGCTTGTTTTGGTTCTTTGCCAGCTTTTGACAGGGTAACTTCAAAAAGCTCTTTGGGTAGAATTTGAATTCTAAATGCAATGGATACTTCATGGATATTGACAACATCAATCTTTTTCTTTCGGGCATTTTCTGTAATCCAAGTATCTAAAGTCAGGATAGTGCCTCCCATTTTTTTTGCAATATCTAAAATATGCTCTCTGATTGAGGGGGGAGGTTTTTGAAATCCTAAAATATGGACATGATTTTTGTGAAGAGTCTTGAGGCGATCAATGGATTCAAGGCCTCTTTTTACTCTTCGGGAATAAATGTCGCTGGCTTTATTCAATCGATCCAATTCATCCATAGTAATGGAAGAAATAAAAATAGGGCTGTAAATCAAACCGGTTTTAACCATTTCGACAATTCTTCCATCCAGAATTGCACTACTATCTAATAAAAAAGTCTTTTTTTTGGTTACTCTTAGCCACCATAAACGATAAGACAAAAGATCCAATAACACTGCCTCAGAAAGGTATGGTATTAAAAAAAGCCCAATGATAATCCCAAGCAGAGCTCCAAAGAAGGTAGACCAGACATGGGGATAGATCTCATTAAAAAGCATTCCAAGCGGATAACTCAGCAATACAGCTGTGACCAGCTTTATGATTCGTTTAATCATTGACAGCTTGAAATTAGATTTGTTCATTTGCCTCCTTTGGGTTTTTTTTCGTTATCTTCTCTAACATGATCCAAAGGGAAGAAAGTAGAATAAGAAAATAAGCCAGTCGAATAAGTAAAGCCATGGGTTTGTGATAAAAATTCAACGCTATATGTTGCTTGAGTGAAGCCAAGCTAATCACCAGAGTGTCCTTTTGGAAACTGATAATTTGTACAGTATCGTTTAATATCGAAGAAAAAACTGGATCAGACCGAACCTGTGTTCCTACCTTGTTTTTCCAGCGGCTAAGCAGTAATTCTTCTTTTTGGGAATCTGTTGATAAGAATAAGGTAAACTCTTCTTTGGTTAAGCTGGTATGTTGCTGTTCATTGTTGGATACTTCGGTGTATTTAAAAAAAACACTGATTTCATTGATATATCGTGTTTCACTTTTCTTTATTCGAAATATGCCCTTGCCAACAGGTACAATATGATAATCTAAAAGTAATCTGTGTTGTATGTCTGGTATAAATAGCTCTTGTTCCTTTTTGTCTCGGTTGTATTTCCAAATTGCAGGCGAGGCAGTATAGTTGCTGTTATTGGTAGAAACTTTGATTGGATAGCTTGATTTCTCTCCAGTATATATGGATTCGTCAATGCTATCCATCAAAGTAAAGCTGCTTTTATACTCAGGGCTGTAATATGTCTGGCCAGGACTCAAATGAAGCCAAGCAGGTGAAATTGGAAGCGCAATGGCAAGAGATCCTAATATAAGCAATGGAAGAGCTGCATGAAGCAAAGGACTCCCTTTTGATCTCCAGGGAACGCGATGCCATCGATGTAAAAAAACATATAAACTGCAATAGCACAAAAAAACCAGCATTAAAACAAACAAACCTCTCAAGCTGAAAACTGCAATATTGAGCGAAGGTTGCAAGATGACCATGCTGACAAATGCAAAGAAAAAAATGAGCAGTAACTTTTCTATGGAGGGTCGATGTGTTTTTTTGATATAAAATGCATGTCTGTAGTAGAAAAGGGATAATATCAATAATAACAAGCTTAATAAAAGCACTATCCAGGGAAGTTGTTTTGATGTTTGTACTAATAGAATGCTTTCTTTGTATTGAGGCAGAAGAGGAAGTTGAGTAAAAATGAATAAAACAATCGCTATGGATATAAGCGTCCAGTTGCATAGAGTCATTATGAAGCAACGGTATGATGGCTTATGGGGAGGAAGCTTTGGAAGAGTTTTTGTTTTGAATAGGAAGAAAGCAAGGGGTAAAATGAGGACTAAAACATCTGTTAACAATAGCATATAGAGAAGATTGCCCTGAACATAAGCATGAGAGCTAATTTGAGAAAGCAAGCCCGATCGGATAAGGAAGACCATATGAATGACTGAAAACATGACAAAAAAACAACTCAAAATGATTGGCTTCCAAGAGCTCAGGCCTTTTTTAAACAATTTTAAAAAATGGATAAGTACAGTTAATAAAAGCCAGGCAATTAAGGATCCATTTTCAATGGGGTCAAACGACCAGTAGCCTCCCCAGCCAACTACTTCATAAGCCCAAAGAGATCCTAATATAATAGTAAGGGATAATGCAGCTAATGAAACAGAGGCAAAAACAAGGATTTTTCGAAAGATAATGTCAAATGAGTGTTCCCGAAAAGCAACGATAGCATAGGCATATATAGCTACAATCAAGGAATAGGAAATAAAAGCAAAAGGAGGGTGGATAATTAATAGAGGATGGCTTAAAACAGGATTAAGCCCCAACCCGTCAATAGGAAGCAGAGGGTTTAGCTCAAAAGGTTGTGACCGAATAAGCATGATTAGTAGCAATCCTAAAAAAACCAGGATAATTGGTAAAGCTTTGGCTCTATATAATTGATCTTTTAGTACAAAAAGCATCATAACTGCTATGCAAAGGATCCACGTCAGAAGTGATCCTGTTTGACCTGACCAGATGGATGCAAAAAGAAGTAATTGTGGCATGGATAGATTTGAATACTGATGAACAACGGCATATTGAAATTGGTGCGAAAGAAATATCCAGGAATAAAAGGAAAACAAAGTTATGATACTAAGAGAGGAGCTAACTGTTATTCCTGCGGACAACTTTGTGAATTTGGGTTTTTGGAGGAAAACCCAAGAAAAAAAAGATAAAAAAACCAAACCCAGAGAAAAGCTCAATAATATATTTCCCACTCATGCCCCTTTGCATTAATTGTCTAT
>CAZMFK010000109.1:0-5735 GCA_964565545.1 uncultured Caldisericota bacterium
ATCTATGAATTGGTACTTTTTAAGCTTTATTCCTTTTAGGTATATACGATCTCGTACCGTGGGGGTACTGAGTATAATAGTGCTTATCATCCTGATGCTTCTTGCGCTTAGCGTAGGATTCAGTATCTATCTTTCGCGCTATTACCTGGCTCCCATTGAACGCATTACACTACATTTCAAGAAGTTTCAACAGGGAATGATTGAATCAGAGGGGATCGAAGAAAAAAGCACTAATGAAATTGCTGACCTTAATCGCTGGTTTAATCTTTTCTTGTCGCATTATCGGGAAAAACAAGTTACTGACCAAAAATTGGTTGAAAGCGAGAAACAGTATCAAAATTTGGTCAATTCTATCCGAGAGATTCTTTTTCGAGTGGATTTCCGAGCCAGGTTTACTTTTATCAACAATACCTGGGAGGATATAACCCAATACTCAGTCAGGGAGGCAGTAAATACTTCTTTTTATAACTATGTGCATGAGCAGGATGTCATAAAAGCAAGGTATTTGTTTGAGCAGATTTTTACCAAGGAGCTGAGTATTAAAGAAGAGATTCGCCTTCTTCGCAAAGACCGGGCTGTCCGGTGGGTGGAAATCATTGCCCAATCGCAAGTTGATCCCATAACCTTGAAAAAGACTATTTCGGGCATTATGATTGATATGACTGAACGCAAAGAATTGGATTTGCTCAAAGATGACTTTATCAGTGCTGTGTGCCATGAGATCAAGACTCCTTTTACTGCTATCAAAGAAGCCATACAGATATTCAAAGATAGCTATGAGCATACCCTTGATGATGCTGATCGACAAGTGGTGCTGCAGATTTTGCACCGCAATACCCGCAGGTTTCAACGACTGATTGATGATCTTTTCGTTATCCGAGAAATTGAAGATGGTGGAGAAAGCTTCATCATCCGGCGACACAACTTTAACCAGGTGATAGCCCGAGTAGCTGAAGACATGAGGCCTATGGCTGAAGCTAAACAACTGGAATTTAACTCCTCATTGGACGAAACTATCCCCTTAATGGAATTTGACGAAAGCAAGATATCTCGTGCAGTCCGCCATCTGCTGGATAATGCCATCCGCTATACGGAAAAAGGAAGCATCCGTCTGAAAACCCGAAAACTGGGAGATCGAGTCCGGGTTTCAGTGAGAGATACCGGGATTGGGATTTCCAAAGAGGACTATCATAAGCTTTTTATCCAGTTTAGCCAGATCTCCTGTGGCATCAGACGCAAAACGGGTGGTCTGGGACTGGGCCTGGTCATAGCCAAAAAAATTATTGAATACCACGGGGGAAAGATCTGGATAGAATCCGAGGAAAATAAAGGAAGCAAATTTGTTTTTGAGATGCCTATACGAAATAATGGAAAATAATCATAAAATTAGCCCTATAAGCTGATCAATGACTATATTCAGGTACCTTTTAATAGTATTCGATTCTTTTAGTCCCGTCTATGCCTAATTTAATGATGACTTTTGTAAGTTTTTTGGTCTCCGGGTCAAAATGAAAATCCACTTCTATCGGATCTTTGTAAAAAAACTTGTAATCGGTGGTTTGCAGGGTGTGTATCAAGTAGTTTTCGAGCCAGGGTTTTTGGACGTCTTGATTGAGAAAATACCCTTCTTTGACAGAGTCCATGCCAGCAATACGGTCTTTTTCCATAGAGACTAAATCAATAATTGAAGCATTTTCAGCATAGTTATCAATAAAGCTTCGAATCGAATCCCTATCCTGGATGCTTAAATCGCTGGACACTACCAGGATCTCTTCCGCTTTGGAAAAAACTTTGAGCTGATTTTCGGCACGAATTTGTTTCAAGTCTTTGAAGGTAGTTTCGATTTCCTCGGGTTTGGTGCTGGAGCTGATTTTCATGCCATTGACGAAGAGGCTTCCCTGAAAAGACGCTTCGCAGGGGTGCTCTCCAGCAAGGGGATCGTATAAAAGCTCCAGGGAACTCACGCGGTGGGTATTGTGCCTAATAATCATGCCTATTTTTTCGTAGGCCAGGGTACGGCTGTTTTTGGCTGTGCCCAGGCCAAAAGCCCATTGGATGTCTTTGACTGTGGGATTCCACTCGTAGAAGCGGGCATTGATCATGATGCGACCTGGCTCCAGGGAGACTCCGATCATATAGTCCACCAAATCAAAGATCGAAGGATAAGATCGCCTGATGCAGGCCCCGCTCAAAAGGAGCAGGGCAGTCAGCCCAAGCAGGAGGCCTGATTTGAAAAGTTTGCGCCCGTGCATTATTCTTCTTTTTCGGGGAATAACTTGCATCGGATCCACCAATCGAAATACCCGTCTGTCCCAAAGACGAGGGTGGCATTTTCAGCTTTTTTCCATCCCCCTTTGCCATCCTCGGTTTCGGAGGTGCAGCAAAGGTTGATGTCAGCTTCTATTTCATCTATGATTTCGTTAATTTTGTTTTTGTTTTTGATGCCCCGGCGGCGAAGCTCATTTTCGATCACTTTTCGCTGATCTTCCGTCAGCTTGCCTTCACCCTCTCCCCAGCCGTCGCAGTAGCAGTCCCAGCTTAGAAAGCTTTCGTAACGGGGCTTTTTTTCTTCATCGTCTTCCCATTGGATGTCCACTTCATGATTGATCATACCCCAGTCGGTCCTGATTTCCCAGTTTTTATCGTTTGGTAGGGTGATAGCATGGTTGCCACCGGTAAAAGGAAGCTCAAGAGTGAAGTCATTCTTTGCTCCCTTAAAAGGCAAATGCAGTCCTTGCGGGTTCCATTCGTTAATTTTTCGCTCATGAAGCAAATCGTATTGAAAACTAGCCAGCAGGCTTCCGCTAAGGTCAGTAACCTGTACCAGATTGCCGCGAAGATCGAAATGGGGGACTATTTCTCCCTGGAACCCCCCGCTTTGCTGGTAGCTGATTGAAAGGACTCGACCCAACAGGTCACGCGAAAAGTTCAAGCTGAGATGGGGGTATCCATAAAGGTTTTGGGAAGCATGTTCCAAACCTTTGGGCCCATAAGAAAAATACCAGGATTCTGAAGCAAAGCCCTGTTCGCTTTTGGTCATGGATGATAGTTTTCCAAAGGCATTATAGCTGAAGCCAAAGGAAGTCTGGATCATGTTTTCTGTGACCTGGAGCTGGGAAATGCGACCGTGGGAGTTCCAGGACATGGAGAGGGATCGATCGCCGGGAAAAGCAATGCTGGATAGTTTTCCATCTGTGCCATACTGGTAGGATTCTGTGCCAATTTGTTGGGGGTGATTTATTGATTGGAGCTGGCCTTTGGAATTTCTCTCAATGAGGTAGTCTCCTTTATCTGAGAAGGAGATCTGGTTTATTTTTCCATTGTTTTCATCGTAGTTGTATGTTACTGATTGCTGGTTGGAACTACGATTAATGGACTGAAGTCGGCGCAAAGCATCATAGGAAAATTGGTAGCTATCCTGAAAAGATGGCGCTTGAACAAAGGAATATTCTGTAGGGCGATAGTCTGCAGAAAAAGTCGAACTGGAGGAAAAAAGCTGGACACCACCTTTGCTTAGCGTCATCGCAGAGGGGATTTTGTTTTCGTATTGGACCTGCATGGAAATCTGACCAGGCAAGCTCATAGATTGGAGCTGGTTTTGGTTGTTCCATTGGTATTGAAAACCGGGGATTTGCTTGCTGGTATCCGTGATCTGGCTCAATCTCCCTCGGGGGTCAAATTGGTAGTTATAACTGCTGACATTGCCAGTACCCATTAAGCTCAAAGGCAAACCAGTGGATGATTGGTACTGGATTTGAGCCTGATGCAAACCATCTGACCATCGGGTAAGCAGTCCCAAACGGTTGTATTCATAGCTAATACCATTGTGGGAAATCAAAGCACCATCTGATCGATAAACCCACTGGTCACTGCCTCCGCCAAAATACTGAGCAGAGACGCACCGACCTTTGATGTCGTAACTGTAAGTGCCATTTTCATCAGCCAGAACATCTCCCCTCAGGCTGTAACCATACTGGATTTGGCCCTTTATGGGATTTTGTTCCAGTACTACCCGACCCAGATTGTCCCGTGTGTAGCTCCAGCTCCCTTCACCACTGATAGTTTTGTTGACTATTTTGTTAAGCTTGTTGTAGGTATATTGGGTCGTCTGGCCATTATATTTTTCTACTGAGCTCAATCTTCCAAAAGCATCGTAGGTATAACTGTTTGTCTGCCCGAGGGGATTGGTAGTATTCAGTACCTTTCCTGTGCCATCGTATGTATAGTGAGTTTCTTCGGTGGCGTTATACTTCACAATTACAGGCGGGGGTTGGAAAGGAGGGCGGGGAATGTCCATTACAGGTGATCGGGAAGGACAGCTTAGGTCAACATCATGCCAGGGTTTTTCGTACTCAGGGATATAAACAGGGTATTGGTTTTCTGTTTCATATAAATAACATTTGCCACATTCTTCGTAACCATATTCACATTCAGCAGCTCCATCGAAGTTTATGGAATAAGACATATGAGCACCGGAAATGCTATCTTTAGTTGAAGTTGCTATGCCGGAAAAGTGGCGATCAATAGTTTTTATTTTCTGGACCTGACCTAAGGAAGAATGACCTTCAAACAAAGTTTCCATAACGATTTGTCCGTTGGCATTGTATTGAAAAGTGGTTTCGTTGCCTTCGGGATCAATGATAGAGCTTAGACTACCATTGGAAGAGTAATTTTTTTCTGTGCTTTGAGATAGGTTTTGAGGATCTAAAGTTACTTCCAAAAGTTGTCCCTGGCTGTTATAACTCATGTGAGACTCGATTCCATCAGGGTCTATCATTTTTGTAGGTAGGCAGTCCCAATGAGTGTCTTCATGTACAAATTGGGTTACAGCCCATAGCATGGGGGTAATCTTTTCACGATATTGCAATAATTTTCCTGTAATGTCCGGACTGTCGTAAATCCAT
Source organism: uncultured Caldisericota bacterium (assembly GCA_964565545.1). Lineage (GTDB taxonomy): Bacteria > Caldisericota > Caldisericia > UBA6126 > UBA6126 > T3SED10-260. The sequence continues at coordinate 4,905 of CAZMFK010000109.1, forward strand.
TCACGGGCATAGGATGGCTGTCCGGGACCTGCTGGAGGATAAATCAGAGAGATGATCTGTCCAGCATCGTTTCGGTTGATATGGTAGCCATTGCCCAAAGGATCGGTAATTTGACTGACCCATCCGCGAGCATCATAGACGTAGTGGGTTTCAATAGTTTCTCCTGAAGAGCTTTGCCGAATAGTTTCAACCTGTTTGGATTCAGGTCCCACCAGGTATTCTGTGCTCAGACCCTCAGCATTAGTTAGAACTGTTTTCATGAAGTAATGCTGGCTTGCAGGTTCGTATTGGAAAGTAGTTTCATTACCAGCAGGGTCTTTCCAGTTCAAGAGTTTTTCGGAAGCAAAACCCTGTGAGTAATAAGATAATTCAATTTCATGGCCTTCAAAAGTTATTTGTCGGATAAGCTGACCCAGGGCGTTATACTCAAAATTTGTACTGACAGGGTCAAATTCAGGTAGTTGGGGCTGTTGGATACCGACAAGGTATGATTCACTTTCATCATAACTGAAAGACCAGGTATGCCCTATGGGATCTTTTACAGAAAGCAATTTGCCAAAACTGCTCCATTCCAGAGTTATGCTTCGTTGGGAAATCGGATCTTTCATTAAAACAGGTTGTCCCTGATCATCGTAAGAAACTTCGATGGAACCATATCCGCATTTTTCCAAACCAATTAGTTTGCCGTCAGTATTGAAGTTCAGTGTTTTTTGATCCAGGTCAGTTATGCTGATGTTGCCATTGGGAAAAATCTGAGCCAATCCTGCAAAACCAGTAGGATTAAGGTATTTGCCTTCCAGGGAGGAATAAGGAAAGGTCAACCGAGTACCT
>CAZMFK010000110.1:0-5649 GCA_964565545.1 uncultured Caldisericota bacterium
TCCTTTTTCTTTCTATACTATCTTACCCTAATGTCCGAAATTGTAGTCGAGACCCGAAAGATAAATGTTAGGTTTTGGTTAGGATTGTGTTAATATTCGGTTAATATTCACTTTTTTGATAAAATAAATTGGTATGAATATGAATACCCTGGCCAGTGCTTCGGAAAAAGAATATATCCATCGAATCAATGCTGTTTTGGACTATATTGACCAGCATCTTGATCAGGATCTTTCGCTCCATGAGTTGGCCAAAGTAGCCACTTTCTCGAAGTACCATTTTCATCGTTTGTTTTTAGCTATGATGGGCGAAACCCTCTTTCAATACCTCCGACGCATACGACTGGAAAAGGCTTGCTACCTCTTGTCTTTGCCCAATCATGCATCCATCACTGAAATAGCTTTTCTGACAGGTTTTTCAACGCTTTCGGGCTTCACTCGGAGCTTTACCGAAACCTATGGGATTTCTCCCAGGCAATGGCGAAGCAGAAATCTAAAAGATAGCAATTCAAATCAAATCAATCGCAATCCGTGCAAAGAAAAACCTTCCTTTAAGTCCTACACTGGATATCAATTATCTCAAAGGAGGATAGCAATGAGTTCAAAAGAGCACGAAGTCGTAGTAAAAGAATGTCCTGAAAAGACTGTAGCATACCTCAGGCACATCGGTCCCTACAAAGAAAATCCTGAGCTATTTGCCTCGCTTTCGCAAAAACTATGCGCTTGGGCAGGACCGCGTAACTTGCTTCAATTCCCTGAAACAGAATTTCTCATCATTTATCACGACAATCCCGACATCACCGAAGAAAACAAGCTTCGCATCAGTGTTTGCATTACCGTCCCACCTTCTACCCCTGTCGAAGGGGAAATAGGAAAAATGACCGTACCTGCCGGGAAATATGCTTTTGCTCGTTTTCGACTTGGTAGCACAGGGTATCAGGAAGCCTGGGATTGGGTTTTTGGCCAATGGCTCCCGGGGAGTGGCTATGTTCCCGATGATCGCCCCTGCTATGAGCAGTATTATGGAAGTCCCGAAGATAGCCCGGATGGAAAAATGGATCTGGATATCGTCATTCCGGTCAAGCCCCTGTAAAAAATTACCAGGAAAACAGTTCCAGTAAACGCTGCCAAAAATTCCTGGAATCCTTTTGTTCGGTTTTTGATTCTTTTTCTACAGGCTTATAGATCCCGGGCGTACGAAGGATAAATTGCACGGACTCAACCCTGTTTTTCTCAGGGTCAACATAGGATCTTGCCCCGCAGTCTTCATTTTCGCAGGATAGCTGGCTCATCCAATCCTCAGCTGGAGAAAGTTCGCTCATTAAGCTGTGTTGGCCCTGATGAATCTCATCAATCCCATAGGACAAATCGCCCAGGCCTTGATAAAGCTGACTGGCCCCCTGGCTAAGCGATGGAAAGCTTTCAAGCAGTTCGCAGGCACCCTGGAAAAGCGGTTGAGCTTCTCTTTCCAGCCGTGGCACCTGGATGGCTAAATCCAAGATTCCCTGATCCATGGTTTCATAATTGCGGGATAGTTCCTCCAGGCCTTTTGAGAAATCCGAAAAGTTCGAGTTTATTTCCCTCATTCCCATGGATAATTTTTCAATGCCATTCAATATTGCGCTCAAAGCAAATGCCAGCTTTTGAATATCTTCACTGGGACTCATTAAGTATTGAAGAGCAATTTCTCGGAGTTCTTCTTTTTTCTCCAGCATTTTATCCATCCCCTGAGCAATTTCTTCGTAAGCACTTGAAAAGTTTCCAGATCCCTGACTCATGTCTTTCAATCCCTGATTAATATGCCTGGAACCCTCGCTAAATTGAGGAATATCGGAAGACATTTCAAGCATATAACCCTCAAAAGTTTTAATCCCTTCAGCTAAGATTAGCGCGTAGGCAGATGCTGTTGAAAGCTCTCTATCAAAACTTTCCATGGCATAGTGGCTGGCTTTCATTCCATCAGCCAGCCTGGAGGTAGCCAGGTGAAGTTGTTGGAAGCCATCCAGAAGTTGCTCAATGCTCTCAATGCCATACCCATTCATGCTAATGCTGTTTAGGTTTATTTTTAGCGCTGTCAGCTCAATAGCTTCCATTTCAAAATCTCTTACCGAGGCTTTAACTAAAAAGCTTTGGCTTTCCTGGGGCAAAAAGATAAACGAAAGGTACTGATGACTGCCTGCAATGAATCTGGATGCATCTGGAGCAATGATACTGCCAGCTTTATCAAGTGCAAATGGCACTTGGATCTGCAGTAAGTAGCGTTCACTGAACCACACCTCAGAAAGAGGGTTTTGGCGAATATGAATGCTCAGAGTCAGATCTCCGGTTTTTCCAGCAAGCTCTCTGGCACTAATGGGTTTGCCATCCAATAGGTAAGCAATGGTGATTATCCATGGCAGAGCTTTGTTTTCCAGCCGTCCTTCGTAAAAAAATGGAGTAGAGATTGCCGTAGAGGAATCCAATTGAAAGCTGATAAAATCCTCAATAATTTTCGGCTTTTTATCATTACTTAGATTGATGACCTGTTGGTATCTTCCATAATCAATAATTTCCAGGGTATCTTGAGAAAAAGCATTAACTACGCTGATATGCTCCACCCCACCCTCATGATCAAGAGAAGCATACACTGTTTCTGATTTGAGTGAAGCTTCTTTTCTGTTTTCAGAAACTACCTCACTAATAGTATTAGCTTTGCCATAGCCTGCAAACAAGACAAAGCATAACAATACGGCGATTATGCATTTTGCTATCATTTTTTTCATTACTGACTCCTTTCTGTCTTTGAAAATGAAAAGTAAGATTTTTTGATCCATGGATCAGCCCAAAGTAGCAATTGAGGCAAAACAACCAAAACCAGCAAACTCGATATCATTGCTCCTCGACCAATCAAAAGCCCAATAGAGGACACTCCCGTGATTTCAGAAACCAGTGCCAGGCAAATTCCAGCAGCTGCTACAATCATCGCAGCAATGATAATTGACATGCCAGAGCCTGTCAGCGCTTCTTTGATGGCTTCCTTTTTATCCATATGCTGACGCTTTTCTCTGTATCGACTGGTTAACAGAATAGCGTAATCAATCGTAGCCCCCAGCTGAACTGTATTGACAATCATATAGCCAATAAAAATCAACGGTTGGGAAGCAAAATAAGGGATGGCCATATTAAACCAGATAGCTGCCTCGATAACAAAAACCAGGATCAAAGGGATAATGAAGGATCGGAAAAGTAACAATAATATCAAGGCGATCACTATGATAGAAGCCCAATTGATTCTAACAAAATCCTGCTCCACTACTTCCCTGATATCTGAGATACTGGATGAGGCTCCCACTAGATGGTACTCATTCCCGTAATAAGCTTGAGTTTCTTCTTTGATCTTATCAATCAAGACAAAAACCTCGGGGCTTTCCACTGCAGTATCCAGCATCAGTACCATACGAGCAAAGCCCTTTTGCTCAAAGACGTTCCTTAGCGATGCAGGAAGCATATGGCGGGGTATAGTCGGATCTACGAGTGTGGATAGCGCTTGCACTCGAGCCATGCCATCCAAAGACTGGAGTTGCGTAGAAAGCTGATTTTCCTTTCCATAGGATCCCGAGGGTACCAGGAGCACTACCGGATTATACCGCCCAAAGATTGATTCAATAGCAGCGGTTTCTTTTCCAGTTAGGGTACTGAGGTCAGCCGAAGCAGAAGCTTCCCCGTATAAAAAATGATTGGATCGTTGAGCCAGGAACAAAGGGATCAGCAAGACGAAAAAAAGGATGCAAGCCATCCCTTTGATACGGAGAATGCCCCGACTTAAAAACGCCATGGAAGGAAGCAAGGGACGATGGGTGGTTTTCTGGAGCCAGGTATCCATGAGCATAGTGAGGACAGGCAATAAAAACACGACTGCCAGCAGACTTAGCAAGATACCTTTCACCAATACTATTCCCAGATCCAAGCCAATGCGATAGCGCATCATCATCAGGACCGTAAATGATGCCACCGTGGTCAGCGAACTCCCTGCAATAGAAGAAAATGTCTTTACCAGTGCTTTTTTCATAGCTTCTGCTGGATTGGTTATAGCAAGACGCTCTTCACGATATCGATGCAATAGAAAAATTGAATAATCCATCGCAATAGCCAACTGTAAGATCCCTGCAACAGTTTGGGTCAGGTAGGAAATATCTGGAAATATAAAGTTGGTACCCAAATTCATTACGACCGAGATGCCGATAGTCACCATGAACAGAAAGGGTTCAAGCCATGAACGGGTACCCAGCAAAAGAATAAGAAGCAAGATAGGAATAATCCAAAACATAATCCGACCTACTTCCGAAGAAGCAACTTTACGAGTAGACAGAGCATCAATAGCTGGTCCACGCATCGCTATTCGACTTGAATCCAGTTGTCGTATTCTGTCAATGGCTTGCTCAGTGATCCTGCTGTAGTCATCTTCTACAAAACTGACCTCATACAGTGCATTTCCTTCAGCATACCATGAGCTTAAAGCACTATCCGGGATAAAATGCAATGGCTGTTGAACATCCACTGCATCATCTAGCCATATTACTTGTTTCACACCCTCTATCGCTGAAATTTGGGATTTCCATTCGAGGGCTTCTATAAGATTTACTCCGGAAACCATCACCTGGGCAGATCCTTCTCTGCCAAAACTTTCCCTTAGTACCGTGAGTGATTTTTGAGTTTTCATCTCGGAAGGCAGATAGCGGCTTTGGTCATAATTAATCTTCACCAGCGGCAAAGTTAGCATAGAAACAATAGCAGCAGAAAAAAACAAAACCAGAATCACGCGCCTGTACTTTACTATCCATTGGCTAAGTTGTTTCATAAATATGCTCCTGAACATAAATGAATTTTTGTTCGCTTTTGAAACAAAAAAAAGCAAATTATTTTCAAGATTTATCTCTTATCATCTAATCGAAACTGGATATCGTCAAAGTAAAAGAGAATCATCCGCTGGATAATATCCTGAGCCATTTTCGAATTCTCATACTTGCGCAAGACCGTAAAAAGGCCCTCAACAAATCCAGAAGAAACAATATAGCTAAGGACCTGGGTTGGATCATCTCCTAGGGGCATTTCCTGCTTCAAGCGCTCATTGACCATGCGGATCAGTGTCTGCATGAAATTCTCGTAACGCGAACCTGTGTTTTTGTCCACGAGAATCATTAATTCCCTGCCGTATTGACCATAAACTTCCATGATCCCCTTCGAAACTTGACTGGCAATAGTGGAGATATTGGCTATGGGCTCCATCGCATCTTTTCGATAAAGGTCGAATATAAGGGCGGAAAGTTTGCTGTATACTGGCTGGATGATGGCCTGAAAAAGTTCATCCTTGTTTTCAAAATAACGATAAATATTGCCTATGGAAATCTTGGATCTTTCTGCAATATGTCGAATGGTTGCATTTGCATAGCTGTTTTTTTCAAATTCATCCAGTGCATGACGCAAAATTAATTCCCTAATTTCCACTTTCTTTACCTGCAAAAGCGAACCTCAATTCTCTAATTTACTAAAATTATACCCTCAATCCCAAATATTGCAATATTGTCAAAGGGACGGGGTTGTTGACAACTTTTCAGCTGCTCTATGCCTACGTTTATGCTTAAGCGGGATAAGTGATCGTCACCTTCATGGTTT
>CAZMFK010000111.1:0-5636 GCA_964565545.1 uncultured Caldisericota bacterium
TGGATTTGGAGTAAATTATACTCCATTAAAGGAGGCTTTTCATATTATCCCCTTGGCCCGTTTGGTTTGATTCTTTAAAGTGAGGGATTGATGGTATCTGTTGCTCAAAATTCTTCAAGATATAATAGTTAAATATGAATAAAAAAGCTATGGTAATTGCCATTGGAGCCTATTTTATATGGGGGGTTCTACCTATATACTGGAAGCAGTTGCAACATGTATCCTCTATGGAAGTTTTAGCTCATCGCATATTCTGGTCTTTAATATTTCTTTTGGTTATTATGCTTTTTAACCGCCGTTATTATCTTTTTTTGGATGAGATGAAAAAAACCTTTTCTTGCTGGTCTTCTGTAAAAAATCTTATACTCACCGCTGTTTTATTGAACATCAACTGGCTGACATATATATGGGCAGTTAATCATGACTTTATTTTGCAAACAAGCTTGGGTTACTATATAAACCCCATTATTAGTGTAGTGTTGGGACTTTTAATTTTACATGAACGGCTTAGTGTGCTTCAATGGTTATCGTTTTTTTTCGTTGTTATGGGGGTAAGTTTTTTAATTGTGCAAGCTGGTGTTTTTCCTTGGGTTAGCCTTATTTTAGCTTTTAGTTTTGCTTTCTACGGTCTTATTAAAAAAAGAAGCCAATTACCAGCAATCTCTTCGCTTGCTCTTGAAGCTTTCGTGTCTAGTGTACCATCTGTTCTTTATGTTCTTTTTTTGGTTATACAAGGTAAAAGTGTTTTTTTTGATGCTTTTGGAGCTGATCAGTTGTACCTTATTGGAGCAGGTGCTGCCACTGCTATTCCTTTGATTTTATTTAACATTAGCGCAAAAAGGTTGCCTTTATTTATGATTGGGTTTTTTCAATATTTGGCACCAACGATGACCCTTTTGGTTGCAATTTTTATTTATGGGGAGGTTTTTTCAAAGGCTCATGCAGGAGCGTTTATTATGGTTTGGATTGGCTTATTGTTTTTTTCCATAAGCATCTTTCAACAGCATCGAGTATATAAAAAGCTGAAAAATAAAGATTTGGAACAAACTGTCATTAACAGGGGTCCATCGTAAATGTATGGTCCTCTTTTGAGCAGGCAAAAATACCTTTATCCACCTCAAATCGTAGCTCAAAACCTTTTGGGACAGATCCTAGTCCATCGAAGCAGCGAAGGCCTTACCGCTGGCATGATAGTTGAGACTGAAGCCTATGGGGGAGAATTTGATGATGCTAGCCATGCATTTATGAATCGCAGGACTAGAAGAACTGAAGCAATGTTTGCATTGGGGGGCATGAGTTACGTTTATTTGATCTATGGAATGTATTTTTGTTTTAATGTGGTAACTGGAGAACAAGGAGTTGCAGAAGCTGTATTGATTCGTTCCATAGAACCGTTATCAGGAATTGATTTAATGTGTGTAAGACGGAAAAAAGAAATCCAAAGCAAAAAAGAAAAAGAACAACTATGTAGTGGTCCCGGTAAGCTTTGCCAGGCAATGGGGATTAACAAGAGTCACAATTCCGTGAATCTTTGTGGAAATACACTTTACATTTGCGAGAATCCTGATCTTAGGTCTTTTCGTATAGTTGCCAGGCCAAGAATAAATGTCGATTATGCGCTAAGAGCCAAAGATTACCTCTTGCGATTTTATATTGATCGTCACCCGTCTGTAAGCAGAGTTTGAATGGAATAAGCTTCAAAAAATATGCAAAAGATTTAATGGGACGTACAAAGCGTCCCTCTGGACTCTGGACACTGGAATATGGGTCTGTAGCCCAAATTACATTTGCATGCTTTTTTAATTCACCCAAACTGTTATGAGCTAGAGTCATCAATCCACTGAAGATACGATGGGAGCCCTTGAATTATCGGAATTTCGATGATTTCAGGTATTTCATACGGATGAAGCTGCTTAATACAGCTTTCAATTTTAGCGTAGTTATTCTTTTTGGTTTTGATGCTTAGCAAATATTCATTTTCTTTAGCGATTGATCCCTTCCAGTGGTACATGCTGGTTATTTGATGATATTGAATGCAGGCCGCGAAGTGTTTCTCCAGGATGGTCTGGCTTATATCCCTCGCTGTAGCTTCATCAGGACAGGAGCAAAGAATAATACAATATTGACTATTCATTGGATACCTTCAGGGATATGCTTTCTTTCAGGTAGTTTTCAATGATATGGATGGCTTCTTCAGTTGTTGGTGATTTTGGAAGTGTTGCCTGGAATTGTTTCCACAACCCTTTACTCATGAGGTAAGAACGCGAGAAATCAAATTGAAGGTCAAAAACCCAGGAAAGCTGGAGTAGTTTAAAATCTGTTTCATGTTGAATATGGCTGTAATGAGCACACTTTTTGTTTCGGATAGCCTGCATAATTGCTGGAGAAGGATTCCCATGTGGTGTAAGTCCCAAATCAAAGGTTTCGTGGCTCATGATCTGATATATATCCAGTTTGTCTGCGTCTCGAATGATATGAGCAAAAAGCTTGCCATTTTCATCTTCCAAAGGGGGGAGCTGATAGGCATTGTGGTGCTGGATGGCTGTATAAACCCAATCTTGAGCCTGTGAGTCCCAGCTCTCAAGAACTTTTTCTTCTTTTAGCATCCTGACAGCTGAAGTAGCGTGATTTTCAGACTGGCTGTCTCGAAAAGTTCTATAGTGAAAGTATTGCGGGAACCTACCACTGTCATGAAGCAAGCCAATTACTTTAGCGATGATGATGTATTCTGGGCAAAGATCAAGGGATTGAGCCAATGCTTCCGTTTTTTCCATGGTACTTTTTGAGTGAATATATTTAAGCTTTAAATTATGCATGAGCTTGTGATCTCTGCTTGAATAGGAGGCAACCATATGATCAAACCAAGTTATAACTGCTGTCAGCCCATGTATATCCATAGTAGAGAATTATAGCACAGGAAAAATAAGACAAAATTAAGATACTAAAAACCTACATTAATAATAAACAGTTAATTTAATGGGACGTACAAAGCGTCCCTGTGGGCCATTAGCGGAGGAGGTCGTGGAGGGTCCAGAGGTGGATTCGGCGCTTACGGAGCACTTCTTTTTTTAATTCGTCACTGAAACCCTGGCGAGAAAGCAACAAAAAATGAACTTTAGTGGCTCTTCGGGGTTTATCCACCATATCTGCTTGTTGCACTAAAGTTTCCCATTCTTCCAAGCCTACGGTTTTATCTAAAAAGTAAATGCCAGCAAAGAGGATATCTCTTTCTCCCACTGCAATTAGGTCAATATTTTTGTTTTTATCCCACCAAGGTCCTACCGTTAAAACAGGAAAAAATCCATGATTCGTCAATCTTTCGCTCAATATGTCGGTTAGGGCTTCTTTCATGAATTGGGGGTAGCGACTGCGCCATTCTTCCAAAACAACCTCAAAACGATCTATGGAAAGGATATCTTGATAGGGATATACATAGCGAAACCAGAAACGATAGAATGGATCCAGAATATGATACCTTCCTTTTCTGCTGGCTTCAGGGACCAGGTCTGTGGGAGGGAGGGTACGATCGATAATCTCCAGTTCGCGCAATCGGTCTAAAAAGGATGTTAGGTTGTGGGTTTTAAGTGCCAGATTTTTGGCAATGTTGCCAATCTTCTTTTCGTTAAAGGCAAGTATTTGTAGGATCGAAAAATAAGTGGTTGGGTCATGAAAATCATAATTAAAGAGATAGATAGGATTCAAGAGGTGATAATTGCGGTGATCCAGGAAAAACATCAGATTTTCTTTCAGACTCTTTTCTGGGCGAAGATGAGAGACAAAAAGTTCAATACCTCCTGTGTTGCCGTATAGTGCTATTAAATCCTCCAGCTCCATCTCTTTAAAGCGATTTTTAAATTCGTTAAAATTTAGCGGATAAACAGGTATGCGAACAATAGAGGGATGCTCCTTGGTTAGACCGGTCAGGCGAAGATAGGAATAATTCATATCTGGCATCGAGGATCCGCAAAGTATAAGCATCATTGATTGATGGTCACTTTTTTTGAACCATGCCTTTTCTATCGTGCTCAGGATAGTTCGATTAGATTTAATTAATTTGGGAAATTCATCCAGGACAATTACGGTTTTTTTATTTTTTATCAAAGGCTGGAAAAGAGTTTGGAAAAAGCCTTCCCATGAATTTATAAGGGGTATTTCTTCCTCGCGATGGAGTTGTAATGTTTTTAAAAAGCGGGGAATCTGAATTCGATCATGCTGAAGTTCGCATCTTAGATATATCCCTGGCTTTTCGTTTATCCAGTCTTTCAAAAACTCAGTTTTGCCTAATCCTGGTTTTCCTGGAAGCAGAATAATGTGCGAAGTTTTTTTGTTATACCAGTCTTTAAGTATTGAAGAGAGTTGTAGTTTTGTCATATTTACCTCCTCTCAAGGCTAATTACTTAAATTACATAGGTAGTAAGCGTTTAATGAGGTATACAGAAAAAAGTTTTATCTATGTGCATTAACACCTCCTATATCAGAGGATACCTTTTCAGGTGGTATTATAATGAAAGAAGCGGAAAAATAAAGAAAAATATAGCTAATTTTAGCAAAATGATAATTTTTTAAATAATATGACTGGGATTAAAAAGGCGTAACCTATCCAGAACTGCATCTTTAATGGCATCTCGAACTGTCATGGAAAGATTTAGGGTATCAGCTAATCCCTCGATTCCGTAGATGCGGGATATTTCATAAATCTTGCCTGCGCTGGCCTGTTTTAGTCGGGTAGCAACGTTAATTTTGCGTATCCCAAGAGCAATGGACTGACTGATCATTTCATCCTGCACTCCTGAAGATCCATGCAAAACCAAGGGCACCGGAGCAATGGAAGCAATCTTTTGCAGTAGGTCAAGATCCAGCGTGGCGGATGCTGTTTTCATGCCATGAATGCTACCCAATGATACAGCCAGGGCATCGACTTTTGTTTCAGCGCAAAAGTGATTGACTTCTTCGGGTTTGCTGTATTTGATGGAGATAGCTTTGGAGGCATCATCTTCGTCGTTGCCTACCATACCCACTTCTGCTTCTACGGAGATATCTTTTTCATGGCTCCAGGAGACTACTTGCTGGCATAAGCGAATATTATCGCTCAAGGGGAGATGGGAGCCATCAAACATGACTGATGTAAAACCCAACCGGATAGCTTCCTGAATGATAGCAAGATCTTTGGCATGATCAAGGTGAACGCATATCGGAACGGAGGATTCTTGAGCCATATAAAGGCAGGGATCCAGTATTTCGGTAAATCCGAAAAATCGTAAACTACGGGGAGTGATTTGCATAATGAGAGGGGAAGGGTGCTCTTCAGCTGCATCGATGATGCCTTTCGCAAATTCAAGGTTTTGAACGTTAAAGGCTCCTACAGCGTAGGAGCCTTTAACAGCAAGGTCAAGAAGGTATTTAAGATTGCAGAGCATGATCCGAACAAATAAAAGCCAGTAACCACTCAGCGGTTGCCTGTAGGTCTTTTTTGGCAATAAATTCCTGATGAGTATGCACTTTTTGCATACCCGTGGAAAGCACAACGCATTCTAAATCGGGTAGCAGCCCTTTTAGCACGTTGGCATCGGAGCCTCCACCGGATTTTTTAAATATTGGTTCCAGGCCTATACTCAGAGCAGTAGTTTTAAGTTTTT
>CAZMFK010000112.1:0-5635 GCA_964565545.1 uncultured Caldisericota bacterium
AAAATTATTATTTACCAATATTTTACACTAACTTACAAAAAACACTTGGCTGTATTGTTAGAAAGGTACGATTTTCATCTGATGGAAAACTATATGTTGCAGGGCACACCATATTAGCAGACATGTTAAGTATTGAGAATAATTCAGTAGCGCATCTGCAAGAGAATTTCGATATCTTTGTTGCCAGCTTTTCACTTGATTTAAAAACCCTCCATCAAGCTACTTTCTTGGGGGGATCAGAAAACGACTTTTTTAGTTCAATGGAAATTGGACCCCAAGGAGAAGTGTATATTACAGGATATACCTATAGCTCTGATTTTCCTGGAATTTCGGAGGAAACAAACACACCCAATCGTAAGCGTATGGATTATTGCTCAGGTTTTATCAGCTTGCTTTCTCCAGATTTGAAAACCTTGCATCGAACCTACTTGCTGACTGGAAACTACAATACTTATGCGCATTCGATGACTATTAGCCCAGACGCACATATCTATGTGGCTGGCTCAACTTTCAGCACCATTTTCCCTGGGACTACTGGAGGTGCTCAATCCTCTTTTGGTGGCTTAATTGATGGGTTCATTGCAAAGCTGTCTCCTGACCTAACAACTCTTTACCAAACAACATATCTCGGTGGCCTTGAACATGATGGAATAGGTTCAATACTAATAGGGCCTGAAGGGGATGTATATGTAATTGGCCATACTCTTAGCTCTGATTTTCCTAAGGTTCAAGGAGGGTTTCAAGATACCAAAGCTGAATTTTTCAATGCTTTTATCTCCAGACTCAGTCCTGATTTGAGCACAATCCATCAGTCTACCTATCTAGTGGGGTCAAAATCAAGTAGTATCTTAGCGATAGCGTTTGGACCAAAGGGAGAACTATATGTAGCAGGGGGTACAGATAGCTCTGATTTTCCTGGCACTGAAGGAGGAGCTCAGGAATCACATGAAACTTGTACTTTTATCGGATTCATTGCTAACCTATCCCTTGATTTGAAAACCCTTCACCAAGCAACCTATCTTGGAGGAAGCGCCATGGATGTGGTGTATACTATGCAAATAAATCCTCTGGGAGATATCTATGTAGCGGGGATAACATACAGCTTTGATTTTCCAAATACTAAGGAAGGAGCTCAATCTTCCAAAAAATCTTCAAAAAAGGATAAGCTTGAGGGTTTCATTGCCAAACTATCTCCTGATTTGAAAACCATCCACCAAGCAACCTATCTTGGAGGAAGCAAATCCAATATTCTTTATTCGATGATTATTGATTCCAATGGATTAGTTTATGTTGCAGGAACTACCTCCAGCTCAGATTTTCCAGGAACGCAAAACGGTGCTTTTGAAACTAAGGGTAAAACTTCACCTAATGGTTTTATCGCTAAGCTATCTCCTGATCTTAAAATCCTACACCAGGCAAGCTATACCAATTGGCAGTGAAGCATGTTAACTGGCACAACAATCTTTTCCCTCCGGTCCTAATTCCTGGGTACCCGATGTTCTCAGTGGAAGTAACATAAAGCTAAAAAAAGAGCAAAAAGATTACAAACTACAGTCTATGTTCATACCAAAGGCACAGAACATGAAAAAGCTTCTCTTGTAGCATTAGACCTTCCTACAGGACCGGAACTATGGCGAATGACCTTTGAGGGAAAGCATGGAAAATACATCCTGGGGGGATTTCACCAGTGATCAAAGACAAGACCATTGTATTAATCTCGTTCTGGGGAGATATTTTCGTGCTCAAATAATCTATACATTCTACTTCAGGCAAAGTATTCGAAAAAAAATGCTTGTTAGCTAGTTTCTACTTACCACCCAGGGAGCCCTTCAAGACTCCCTGTTAGATTTATTCCAAAATATCTATCAGCGCTTCTTCCAAGCTGGGGAAGGCAAAGTGATAGCCTAGTTTCATCAGCTGGAATGGTGTCACTTTTTGCCCTGTGAGTATCACTTGAGCACTTTCACCAATAAGCAACTTGAGAGCAAAGGCAGGAACTGGAAGCCAGGAGGGACGATGCATCACCTTTCCAATCGTCTGGCTAAGTTCTTTCATGGTAGCGGGATTTGGAGCAGTTGCATTGATGGGGCCTTGTATTTTCGGATTCAATAAAGCTTCTACATACAAGTTGGCCATATCTTCCCGGTGAATCCAGGAAACATATTGCTTTCCACTGCCTATGGGGCCACCAATAAAAAACTTGAAAGGTAGGAGCATCTTTGCCAAAGCTCCACCCCCTTTGTCGAGTACAATCCCGGTACGCAAGACAACGGTCTTTGCCCCATATTCTTGGGCTTGAAGTGCTTCTTTTTCCCATTGGACTGCCAATTGAGCCAGAAAATCACTACCCGGAGAATCACTTTCCGTGAGCTTTTCTTCCTCCCGAGGACCATAATAACCGACTGCTGAAGCACTCACAAAGCTGGGTGGATTTTTTCCTTTGAGTTTTGCGATGCCCCCGGTAATTTGTCGAGTAATTGGGATTCGGCTACTGAATATACGCTGTTTTTTTTCTTCGGTCCAGCGACCGGTAAAGATAGGCTCCCCTGCCATATTGATGATGCCATCGATGGTTTGCATCAGTTCCAAGGGGAGCTGGCTGTCTTCCTGAAAAGCATAGGAGTGGCTGGTGACTCCTGGAAGTTCAAGCTCTGTGGGGATTTTTTTGTTTCCCCGAGTCAGGAGCACCACCTCATGACCTTTGTTGACCAATTTTTTCGTTACCAGACTTCCAATAAATCCCGTTCCGCCTGTGACTAAAACTTTCATGCTTTCACCTCTTATTAGCTTTTTATAGCTTCACAAAGTAATAGTTCGCTATCATGATGAAACAGATCCTGTTCATATGAGCCAAAAAACATAGTACGCTTAAATCCAGCTTGCGACAATAATTCTTCCATCTTATTTTTACGAATAGGGCGCAGGGGGATGGCATTGGTGTAGCTTGAGTTGGTGTTCTTGATAAGCAATTTGGTATGAAATTCAATCAAGTTTTGATCGCTATCAAAGTCATAAGTTCGCTCGAAGCGAATGATATCGTTTTCAATTATTGGTAACTGTTTTATCTGATGGTCTAAAATCTGGTCATAGTTTAATATCTGGAGCATCAGTCTTCCATTTTCATACAAGACTTTTCGGCATTGCTCAAAAAACCTTAAAATATCCTCATCTTTCAGCAAATGCACCAGGGTGTTGCCAAAGCAAACGATACGATCCAAAGTAGATGGCTCATATAGCTGGTCCAGGTGAAGCATATTGAGCACATTAAATGTCAGATGGGGGAAGTGATCTTGAGATTGATCTTTTGCTTTTTGGATCATTGTTTCATCTAAATCGATGCCTGAGACCTTTTGAAAATACTTACTAAGCTCCATGGACAACTCCCCAATGCCACAACCCACCTCCAGCAGATTCATTTCCTCGCTTTGAGGCGATCGGATAAGGATAAAGCTAATTTGTCCCTGGCTCAAAGGAAAAATATAGTGATAATATTCTGCAATTTGGCTATAAAAAACCATATCCACTCCTTCATAAAAACAATCTGCCAAGGCCTATTAGCATTGACAAGCTCGATATTCTACCTTTACTATTAATATAGTATGCTTATCGTTGATAGCTATTATAACTCTAGGAGGCGATATTGATGACAGATCTTTGGTATCTTTCAAGAGACAATCAGCAATTTGGTCCCTATACCTGGCATCAAATAGTCGATTTATACCAATCAGGAAATATCCACTCGAAAGATATGCTTTGGCACCCTTACACTCAACAGTGGGTGCTTTCCAAGACTATCAATTTTACAAATGATCCACCAATACAAATGCACCACCAAGCTCCTGATCATCGGAAAAAAATAGTTTACATAGCTCTGGGTGGATCCTTGGTTGTCCTTCTTTGTGTCGGAATATTTATTTCATGGTTTTTCCAATCTAAATCCACTTATTTATCCGGAAAAGGAGGAACTCATGGATCCATCAATGACAAAGTTGCTACCAGCGATCCGGACAATGAGCTATTACAAATCCTGGCACAAACCGAAAAAAACATACACGAAGAAAACTACCTGGATTGGAAAAACTATAAAGATTTAAAGCAAGAGCAGGAGGCTATTGAGAAAACTTTAAATAGTTTCACCGGTGCTCTCAAACAAAAGGACACAAACGGTGCTATTGCATTCGTGCAAGAAGATCGAAAAGAATCCTATCGTGAACTTTTTAATACCCGCCCGGAGGCTATGGAATCTTTTGCTGATATCATATCAAAAGCAGAAATGAGCTTTCTTAGTGCTCATTCGCCAAATGAGCCCAAAAATAGGACCGCAGAATACAAAGTTATTTTGGATGATTTTACTTTCTATGTCATATTCATGAAAATTGACGATGAATGGGTGCTTTATGATTTTTAAAAGGAGCCAACGAATGCCATCGAATAAAATTACCATCATATTAATATGTTGTTTTCTTATGAATCTGTGCACAATTAGAAGCGCATATGCATGGGACCAACCCCCTCATCGACAAATCAACTTTGAAGCAATCAAGGTTTTTTTAAAAAATTTTAAAGATGATGAAAAATTCAAACTGGGACCGATGACAAAAGAAGGCCTAACAAAAACATATCGAGGGATTGCTGTAAAAAGCAGTAGTCTATTAAATGAAGCCTGGCAACCTGCTCAATGGATGGGATTTGGAAAATATGAAATTGGCGAAAATGCCTTAACCATGCCCCAGTGGATTGCATGGGGTGGAGATTGGGCAGATGAACCCCACCTGTATGCTTCAGTAAGGCATTTCTATGATCCCTTTGCACTTTGGGGACACTCCTATTTAACAGATCAATTTGAATATCATGGCTGGTATGACGCTCCAGGAATTGATGCAAGAAAGTGGGCCTTGGATCATCCTGACAATCCTTTTAACTTTGAAAACGCCTTAAGCTTTTATCGAGCTGCATTCATGGTCGAAGAAACTGACACTCCACCAAAGAAATTCATTCATTCTTCCCATTTTAAGACAAACTATGATCTTCAACCCAAAGATTCTGAAGATCAACGAAATATATTTCTTGCCCATGCTTATCGTGCTTTGGGCGAAACCATGCATTTAATGGCTGACATGACTCAGCCCGAACATGTCAGAAATGATTCACACCCCCTGGATAGCCCTATTGAAAAGGCTTTAAATATTAACTATGTTAAAAATGCTGCCAGCTATCCTCAAGTGGATGCAAGAATAGCCCAATTTATTAAAAGTGCTGGAGGATCACTTTTTTCACCATTAAAATTGTTTCACGAAGTTGCTCTATTTATTAATCAAAATTTTTATTCTCCCGATACTATTTATGATGATGAAGAACTTGTCATTCCGCAAAACATAGGATTGGAAGATTTTATAAGCAACAAAAAGAAACCCTACCCTTCTCCATTATTTAAAAATCTTTTAGTCGAGGAAACTTATGTGAAAAGCTTTATCCGAACTAGAAAAGTAAAAATGCTCTGCGGTTCCTTTATCAACGACAAGATTCCCCTGGCCCAGGAGCGATTGAGTTTTCATTGGTTTGATCCTGATATGGCAGTACTGGAGAAGATTGCTCGATACAAGAATCTTGCTCCCTATCATATCCCTCCCTCTTA
>CAZMFK010000113.1:0-5530 GCA_964565545.1 uncultured Caldisericota bacterium
GAAAAAAAACCTGCTGGAGATAATAATTCGAACGACTGGCAAGCTTTTTGCCGCTTCCCAGATATGATTTTCTTTCTCTAAGCGTAACTTCATGGATAGCAAAGGAGTCTTTCATCTGAATATACAGTTTTTGCTCATCCTGGAAAAGCGACTGGGCATAAAACCAGATATCGGGTTCAAAAAGCTGCAATTCGCCTTTGCTCAGATCCAGACGAAACATATGCCCATAAAACCCCACCAAGGTAAGCATCTGCTCATAAATGCTGAAAGCTACAGGATAATAGGGAATTTCGATCCTTGATACAAGCCGACCTTGGGTAAGATCAATGATACTGAGGCCTTCCCTGAAGTTCAAGATATAGGCACGATCACCCTCAATCTGCAAATCATGGATTCGGTCAAACTGCCTCAGAGGATAGGAATAGTTCGAATGTTCAAAAGCTGGAATACAATAATCCAGATGGCCACTTTCCGGATCAACAATGTACAGGTTTAATTGATCAGAATAGATGAGTTTATCTTTCCATACACGAAAAAGGGTAGGATGCGGTTGGTCTTTGGCTTGAGACAGTTCAGGATTAAAGGGAAAATCACTGGACCACTTTTGAAAATCAATCAATTTGCGTGGTTCATCCATCAGATCCCAGCGATAGATGCCGTCATGACTGCTAATCATCAAGGAGCCGTCTTCCGAAAGATCCATGCCATTTGCATAAATCATGCGATCATGACCTTGGGCATCCAGAACAGTGGCAGAAAAGGCTGTATTGTGTTTTTCGTCTATCTTCTGCTCCATGAGGGGGGCTTCCACTTCCAGAGGATCCAGGTCATACGTGATGGTTATCATCTCAAGAATGGGCTCCCAGTCAACTTTTGCACCAAAGGTTTCAGCGATGAAGCGGATAGGGACAAAAGTCCGATTAAGCACAATCACACTTGGTCCCTGCAAAGCAATGATCCGCTTTCCTTCAGGGCCTTCGACTGTTGCCTGCATTTCGCCAATCACCATATGGATCTTAAGCCCTTTGTGCTGGATGATAACTTTGCGAAGTTCTGTCTCATAGTTAATTTCTGCTCCAAAACTCTCCGAGATATAGCGAAGAGGCACATAGCTGATGGAATTGCGTATAAAAGGAGTGATCTCTCCCAGAGAGCTTGCCTGATAATTATAGTAAGACAGGGGATCATTAATGGACAAATGAAGAACTGCCTGATCTTTTCTTGTTATCTCGAGCTGAAGAGGTTCGCTTTCCAAATTTCCATTTTTTGCTTGCAATTCAAAGATTTGTCGTCCCTTGTTAAGTTTCAGCAAAGCAGTAAAAGTACCATCCGGATGAACTGCAGTTTCCTGGCTATTTATGAAGAGCTGGGATCCTATTGTAACCCTTCCGCTGATAATTTGCATATCCTCCATGGTACTGCGCTGTAAAGAGCCATCCAGCAAGAGTTCAGGTGGATCGTTCGAGAGACTTGAGTGGATATAACATGCTATTTGTTTGCGGTGATTGGACATATTTTGATCCGGAGTTTGGTCCAGGCACTGAAGTTCCAGCAAGAGTTGTTGAGGACCTGCTTCCTGGTCTTTTAGCAGGGGGAGAGTAAAGGATTCTTTCGATCGAGGGCTTAAAGAGGGTAATTCAAATTCCTGTTTTTGGTTCACCCGTAGTTTAAGCTTATTTGCCGTTAAATTGCCTACATTTTCATATTGAATCCTTAATATAGGGCTATGTTCACCCTCTCCCAACAAAGGTGAAGCATCCACCGAACAGATTCTCAAATCCATCCGATCTTTTAGCGGAATGCTCAGTAATTCGCTTAAAAAGAGTAGCGCATCGTCTTTTTGTTCGATATCTTGTTCTGAGATAAAGCCAGAATAAAAATAACGCATGCCATAGCGGGTCAAAGCGATTTGCTGGTCGTCTGAAAGAGCAACAATAGAGGTTTCGGGCAGTTTGGCATCCTTCCACGAGCGGCCTGGTGAAAGATAAAAACGTGACTGCAAAGTATAAAAGCTCTTTGAAAATGCTTCGTCTTCTTCCACAATCGCAAGGCGAGTTGAGCTATTGGATCGAGTGAACATATTTAGGCTTGATTTGGACTGAATGCCAAAATATTCCTGCAATTCGCCTAGCGAGTTGCCATACTGATTGTATCCCAGATTCATGATGCCCAACACCAAACCACCCTGCTGTTCATATTGCTCCAAATAGTATAAAAGCTCCTGTATGGGCTCTTCAAAAAAATAGGGTGTATATAGAAGGAGCATGTCCATATCCAGACGTTCCATGGAACTGCGGTGCAAATCATCCAAACCGAGAGGTGTCACAAAAATCTCCACCGGGTGATGATTTGTTCTGAAATAAGCATTCAGCTCTTTGATCTTTAAGTGTTCTTCATAGTATTTTTTTGAATTTTTTTCAGAAGCTTGCAGTACCCCAACCCGAGCAATAGGGTCTTCGGAAACACGAATCGGATAAAGAGCTGTATTATCCCTAGTTTCTGTTTCACTCTCGAGGGGATGAGCACTCATCTGGATATCATAATCCCCGATATCAGTCGCTTGATAGGAAAAATACATCTGATGGCTGGAGTGGGGAGGCAAAGTTTCAATGATCGACTCCATCAGCTTGCTTTCAGGACTGGATACTGTTACTACCACATTTCGGGCAGGAAAGAGTCCTTCGTTGGCTACCCGAAAAGTATAATCCTTGCTTTCATTTAAATTCAGCAGGTTCAAATCCTCTTCTGGGTAAACCACCAGATCATGGTTGTACCTGGCATAAAAAACGATGCGAGTTTCTTTGAAGTCCTCGGATTGAACCCGAATGGTCATAAAACTTTTTCGATCGGGTTTAAAGAAATGCTGATGCTGGGAAGCACTAACTCTCTTAGCTTCTCCTTTCGCTCGAAGAGGATTTTCCTGATCCAGATAATCTGCCACAATGTAACTGAGTCGATTTGAATTACTTCGGACATCCACTTGCACGCCTTCATCCATGGAAAAAAATGGAATATTGTCGTACGATAAGGGCATTTCCTGACGATAAGAGAGCAGAGGGGCAGGTTGAGACTTTTTTCCGTCATTAGCCATATAAGGCAGACGGAGCGTAGGATCTCCCTGGAAGGTAAAACCAAAAAAAGTTTTGACATGAGTAAAATACAGCATCCAATCTTCCTTCATGTATTGAAGCATAGCATTTTTAGCCAGCTTGCCCAGCGTAGATGGCTCTTTGGCATAAGCCTCAAAAAAATGAGCCACCATGCCATTGGTGTAATAAAGATACTTGATATCCAGCACGCCCCTTTGATACTCTTTGATCCAACCACCGAAATTGATTCGCACTCCTCCAATATAGGCAATGCCTGCGCCTTCCGACATCATTACTGCTTCGGAAAACGACATAGGATGCTTGAAATGGTGACTACTGCGGTAAGCCGTTCCTACCAGGCGGGAATCAAAAGCTCCATTGACGCAGGATTCGCTAACGACTACGGGTAGGTAATCGTTTTTTGGCAAATCCATGATATCTTTGGCATCCACTCTGCCAGGCTCCAACGCCAGACCATCTCCGGTACCATGGCCCAAAGCCCAGATAAACCCATGTTTGCCCTCTCGAAAGCTATTCAGTACTGCATCTGTACTATACAGCCCTTCAGTACGGAATAAGCGCTGAACCTCCATGCCTTTGAAATAATCTTTGTTAATAGCATCATTGATGACTAATTCGCCAAAATAGTCTCGATCAAATGGATCTCCACCCATCAGAGACGCTTTTTTAAACCAGTCCGAATGCAAGACTTTACGATATCGGCGAAGCTTGTCCACTACTCGGGCTGCATCTTCAGGACTTTGTACTGGCAAACGACCGATATTGATATCAAAGCTATACGAATCACCGCTAGCTTCGGGAGCCATGTAAAAGTAATCCGTGGGCAGCCACATCTCAAAAGGTCCCAATCCATCTTCAACTGCTACATAATAGGAGGGAGGGATATAGCTGGCATCGCCTAAAATTGTCAAATAATGCACCTGCCCTTCTTTTAGCAGGGTCCGGAGCATGCTTCGGATGCGCAGTGCCGTATCCAAATCATATTTCAGGATATAGGGTCTTTGACTAGCGGGATAATCATTGAATCCGAAGATGCCCCTCATGGTTGGGGGTTCTGCAGGTTCATATCTACGAGCTTCGGACAGCGTAATGACTCTGGTTTTATATCCATCGCTTTCCTGAAGGCGCTTTAATTCCTCTGCGGAGGATTTCAGTTCATCAGGGCAAAGGATGACCGCCTGATTATCCTGAGCGCCAGCGCTGAAAGAAGGCTCCGAGACCTGGGTCAAACCAAGTTCGAGCGTTATCTGTTGGGTCAAATGCCATTGATTTTTAAAAGTATATAGAGGATAGACATGCAAGATAATACTTTTTTGTCCCTGCTCCGAAACCAGATGGAGCTCAAAATTTTCTTCGGGGAAGCATTGATCGGTAGAAAAAATCTCTGTTTTGAGGAAATAGGGTGAAGGCAGAGATTCATTCGAAAAGATCAGGGGTTTTTCAGCAATTTGAACAGGATAGTTCTGGTTGGGCAGTTTGGATGAAGCCAGGGAAATCGTCCGCACATAAACCAAATCCTGTCGAGAGGGTAGTTTTAGATGATAGACCTTATAAGGTACAACAGGCTGTCCCGGGATGTAGCGCATAGAAAGGCCATTGATTTGGGGAGCTATCCCTTTATCAGAAATAGTCCATTCCGTATCCTGCTCAGACCATTGAAAGCTGATTTTTTTTGTCCATAAAACTCTTTGATCGCTGACTGCCTTATGAGAAAATGGAAGAAAACTACTGGTTCCGACAGGAGGGCTGGCAAAAAGTGACACAGAGGCAGGTAATCCACTAAAAAGCAAGAGTAATATCAGTACAAGACTAGTTAAACGATGCTTCATACCTCACCGCCTTTATCACTTTCTTTCCATTATAACATGAACCAAATGGTGATATCATATGTATTACGACATGAGTTTAAAAAAAATAAAAGGGAGACAACAATGAAAAGAATGGGTCTGCTTATACTTGTGCTGATGGTTTTTGTTGGTATTTCATGTCAAAAACAGCTTAATTCACCCCTTAGCGCTCCTAACGATCTATTAAACAAAGAATGGCGTTTGACGGACTGGTCAGCAAGTTCTTTGCATCCTGCTGATTTTATGATTACTGCTAATTTTGACAAAGACACAATTTTTGGAAAATCAGCTGTCAACCAGTACAATGGGCCCTACACCCTGTCATCCAATTCAGGCATTTCAATGGGTATGCTTGCGATGACCATGATGGCTGGATCTGAAGACGAGATGAGGGCTGAACAAATTTTCCATGAGCTATTGACTCAAGTGGTAGAATATGAGATTAATCCTTCCAGTCTTCGCTTACTGGATAAAAACAACAATGAGCTTCTCATCTTTGCCTACCTGCATAAATAATCTGTCAAGGGGATAATATGAAAAGCCTCCTTTAATGGAGTATAATTTACTCCAAAT
>CAZMFK010000114.1:0-5487 GCA_964565545.1 uncultured Caldisericota bacterium
CAAGCAGGAGAATTTTGGGATCATGGACCAGGGTTCGAACAAAAGCTATCAATTGTTTTTGTCCATGAGATAGATTCGAACCCTCAACGGTTAATTCGGTATCATAAGCTTTTGGCTGTTTTATAATGAAATCATAGGCATTTAAGTATTTAGAGGCTTCAATGATTCTTTCTTCTGAGATGTCTTTTCGACCCAGGGTAATGTTATTTCGAATAGTATCTTTGAAAATAAACACATCTTGAAGAACAATAGCCATATTGCTTCTCAAATGCATCAAATCAAATTCGCGAATATCAACCTGATCAATACTTATGGATCCTTCGTCAATATCGTAAAAACGAAGTATTAGATTCATTATGGTAGATTTTCCTGCTCCTGTAGGTCCTACAATTGCAATTTTTTCACCTTGCTTAATATGGAAAGATACTTTTTGGAGAATAGGCTGTGTATCGTATTTAAAAGAAACCTGCTTGAATGAAATATCACCTGAAACTTTGGGTTTTTTAGGAGAGGGTATTTCAAGAACTGTTTCTGTATTATGCAAAATGGTCGAGATTTTTGTCATGGAAGCTGCCGCATCTTGAATAATGTTAAAACGTTCTCCCAAATCTCTCAAAGGGCGATAAAAGTGTTCGAGGTAAGCTAAAAATGCAGGTATGGTGCCGATGGTTGTTTGTCCCTGAATGACCATGTAACCACCGTATAAAATGACCATTACTCTGGAAAGATAGCTTGAGAAATTAATAAATTGGTTAAACAAAATATCTTTTCTTAATGCCTCTAAAACTGATTTGCGATATTCATGGGCTATCTCACTGAAAATTCTGGAGTTTAACTCTTTTCGTCCAAATATTTTTATTAGCGATACTCCGGACAAACTTTCTTGAAGATAGATATTGATTCGTGTAAGGTTGTTTCGTGATATCAAGTATGCTTGTCGCAGAAGCTTTGAAAAAATAATAATCAACATAATCACCACAGGCAAAATAAACAAGGAAACTAAAGCAAGCCTCCAGTGGATATATAGTAAAAAAAGGATGGTGGACAAAAGAAGAATGATATTATTGATCAATTGCAGAGCCCCTGAACTCATCAATTCGTTCAGGTTTTCAGTATCATTGGTTGTGCGGGTGATTAGTACTCCAACGGGAGTTTTTCCAAGAAATGATACTGATAAGGTTAGGAGTTTTTTAAAAATATCCCGTCGAATATCGATAATAGTTCTTTGAGCGAGCAAAAAGGAACTATAGGTTCCTGCAAAATTGAGGAAGAAAGAACTCAGAATAAAGACTAAAAAAAGATATGATACCTGAATCAATCCAGGAAAATTGCCCTTCATGATGTAATCGTCAATAGCTGACCTGAGAATCAAAGGTTGGACCGATGTAAGCAGGGTAGACAGCAAAAGACAAAAGCCTGAAAGAGTGATAAGCGATAAATGTCTTTTTAAATAGGGTTTCAGTGATCTGAGAATGCTCAGTTGAGCTTTTTCTGGACTAAAAGATGGGAGATTATATTCCATGCTTGATCTCCTCCCAGCCTTCCAGAAATTGTTTTTTAAAAAGATAAGCATAATAGCCTTTTTGCTGAATCAACTCTTCATGTCTGCCTTTTTCAGCAATGCTTCCATTTTTCATTACAAGTATCTGGTCTGCCCATGCAAGACCAGTGATTTTATGTGATATTATCATGCAGAGATAATTTTTTTGTTTTAGATAGTTTTTCAGGTTTTGAATGATTTTTTCTTCTGTTTCAGGATCCACTGCTGACAAGGGGTCATCCAAAATCAATACAGGCCGATCCATTAGCAATGCTCGCGCAATTGCCAACCGTTGCTTTTGGCCACCTGAAAGGGTAACTCCTCGTTCTCCAATGAGTGTTTCATAGGCTAGCTCAAACATATCAATATCCTGATGCAATCCTGCTAGTTGGCTAACCTTGATAATCTCTTCCATCGAGGCTTTTGGTTTGCCAAAAGCAATATTATCTTTAATGGAAGCTGAAAAAAGGAAGGTATCTTGAGAAACATACGAAAAGAATTTGCGGTAGTGATCCAATTCGATGGAATCAATGCTGTAGTTATCAATAAACATAGTGTTTAGCGGGGGTTCCCAGATTCGAAGCATTAAAGACACCAGGGTTGTTTTGCCTGAACCAGTAGGCCCTGTAATTCCAAAAATGTGACCCTTTGGCAGGTTAATATTCACATCATTAAGTACGGTATAATTGGTTTGAGGATAAGAGAAGCTAAGATTGCTTATGGTGAAACCATTGAGCTTTAGCTCAGGTTTTAACCTTACTTTTTGCAAAGCATCTGCAGAAGGAGTTTCAAGAATTTCTTCAATTCTTTTTAATGATATGTTGGCCCTTTGATATAGGTTGACGACAAAGCCAAAAGCCATCATGGGCCAGGAAAGTGTCTGTATATATTGAGAAAAAGCAATCATGTTTCCCAGCGATATCATATTGTCAATGACCAGTTTGCCACCAGCCAGATAAACGATGAGAGTAGTTAGCGATACCATCAAAGTGATGGAAGGATGAAAAATTCCCATTAGTTTAGCCAGGTTCATATTAATTTTTAAATAGGATTGGCAAAGGTCAGTAAAACGTGATAGATAAAAGTTTTCCCGGGTAAAGGTGCGGATAACTTTCATTCCGATAAGTGTCTCTCTTACAGATGATGTAATTTCACCAAAAGTTTGTTGAATCTTTTTGAAAATACTATGAATATGACGAGATACATATCGTGTAATGAAGATAAGTGCTATCAATGGAAGAATGGCGATCATAGAAAGTTGTGGGCTAAGGTATATCATCATAACAAGTGAAGCTATGCCCATAAAAATAATGTCTATGACAGAAATTAATCCCATGATCATAAAGCGCCGAATTGACAAAGTATCGTGGCTAATTCGGGACATTAAATCCCCAATTTCGTGAGTATGGAAAAAAGAGTCTGGCAGTTGAAGATATTTATCATATAAAGCAGACTGGTTTTCAAAATCAAATTTTAAAGCCATGTTTCTGAGTGCTGCTCCATATAAAAACCTACCACCGGTGACCACCAAAGCAAAAAAAAGCAACCATACCCCATCGACGATTAAACGATCCATGCTTTGTATTTGGCTGATATTGTTGATGGAAGAGCGCACTATCATTGGAATTGCTAATTGGGCAATATCAACCAAAAGCAATACCACAATAATAAATAGATACTGTTTTTTATGTTTCAGGAGATATGTTGAGATCCGCTTCAAAGCTTGCAATCCTTTTGGATTTGATAAAGGATAATTGCAGCTGCAGCTCGAACTGAAAGATGATTATATGTATCAACTCCGCTGATGGGTTCCAGCGTATATTCTGCTTGTTTGTAAACATCAGGTGATAGTCCCCAGCCAGTACCAAAAAGAAGAAAGACTGATTCTTTTGAAAGCAGAAGAGATAATTCATGAAATGAAATGGACTGATTTAGTTGATTTTGCTTAGCGCTGGTACAAACCAAAAGCGGTTTTTTTCCTGTTTGATTTGAAATTTTAGATACAGCTTCTTCCAATGATTGCACAAAAGAAACAATGGTAAGAGCTTCTGTTCGATTGGGATTGTATGTTTTACCAAAACCGTCATTCCAGAATTGTTGAAGGCGATCTACTACTTTTTTTTGAGCCAGAGATGGATTAATAACATAATAGGCTTTGACGCCAAAAGAATAAGCGCTTCGAGCAATATCATGGACATCAAAAGGAGTAATGGAGGTTATAATAGTTTCCTGTTTTTTATTTAATACAGGGTAATGCACCAAACCTATAAAAAGGTTATTCATTTGCGCAGATCCAGAAAACTTTGTTGTATTTCATGAATTATTTCATGGAGCATTTCATAATCCTTATCATTGAGGGTAGCATCTTTCAGTAGTTCCGGGCGTAACAAAAGAGTCCATTTCAAGCATTCTTTGCGGCGGTATAGTTCGATGTGTTTGTGGTGACCAGAGGTTAATACTTCTGGAACAGGAAATTGATCGAAAATACGTGGCTTGGTGAATTGAGGATGATCCAGCAATCCTTTTTCAAAGCTATCTTCCAGAATGGATGCTTCATTACCCAATACATCTTTAATTAATCGTAAAATGCCATCCGTAAGAACTAAAGAGGCAATTTCTCCTCCACCAATAACATAATTGCCCAAGGATACAGCGTAATGAGCATACAAGCCAATTCGTTCATCAATACCCTCGTAGTGGCCGCAGAGAAAAACAAACTGTTCTTTTTGAGAGAGCTCTTTCAGTAAAGATTGAGTTAATAACTGACCTTTTGGTGTTGGGAGAATAATTGCTGTTTCTTTGGTTAAGTTCAAAGATTCGAGGGCAGACCAAATGGGTTGAATTTTCATAACCATCCCTGGTCCGCCCCCAAAAGGACTATCATCCGTAGTTCGATGCTTATCGGAAGTAAAATCCCGAAGATTAATGGCTTTGGCGTCAATTAATCCTTCGGACAGGGCTCGGTTGGGTATGCTGTAATTGAAGTATGCTTCAATTATCTCAGGAAAAGTCGTTAAGTAGTAGAAATTTTTTCTCATAAAAACGCCTTTATCCGAGATTTAAGCGCTTAGTCTTTGATGGAAACTATAATGCCATCCCGAATGAGCACTTCACCGTGATTAATCTTTTCAAAGAGATTGTCACCTTCTTTTACTTCAACTGTGCTGTCGAGGGTAGTATAAGGATAAACCGTTCCAATTTCGAGCTTATCAATTTCTTTCATTTTTTCTTCAACTTCCTGTTTGGCAACTTCCTGGGACTCTCTTTCCTTATTAAGACGAGTCCTGAAATTGGATAATTCAGCAGACCCAATATTACCACTAATCAATAAGCGACTTTCTTCTGCTTTTATTTTTTCAATATTAGCATCAATTTCGCTTTTAATGTGCTTTAGTTGAGAAGCAAAATTGGATTTAAAATCTTCGGTAACTATCGCTTTAATTAATATTTTCCGGTTGATTTGTAATGCAGACAATGAAAAACCCTACGAAATGATGTTGATTACAGCATTACGTCCAGTTTTAGCTGCTGCAGCACGAATCAATGCTCTAATGGCATTAGCAGTTTTTCCCTGTTGTCCGATGACTTTTCCGATGTCGCTGGCTTCAACTTTTATTTCAAAAACGACGGACTGCTCACCGGATACTTCATGGACTAAAACTTCCTCGGGGTGATCAACTAAGGTCTTAACGATCTCTTCAATTAACTGTTTCATTTGTAATTCCTCCTCTATTGTTTTTGGATTCGATGTACTTTTTCCAAACTTTTGCCTTTTTCAGTAATACCAAAGTTTTTTCTGTTGGTTGAGCTCCTTTAATTAACCAATTGATCGTTTTTTCTTCGTCCAGTTTGACTTTTTTTGCCTCATCGCTTTCTTGAGGAAAATAAGTTCCAAGAAGATCAATATAGTCACTATTCTGAGCCTTGGTTGAATTCATAACCACAAT
>CAZMFK010000115.1:0-5472 GCA_964565545.1 uncultured Caldisericota bacterium
ATAGGTGAATATGCCTGCTTCGTAGGCTTCGTTACTACGTTCACTAAGTTCTTTCAATATCCTTTTGGCGTTTTCATATTGGAGTTTTTTGCCACTACGCTCGTTGAGAGTATGGTTGGTTTTGGCTGAAAGCAGTAATACCTTTCCTTCGGGTAGATCAAGGTAGCCTGGGCTCTGGAAGTCTTGGAAGTTTTCATCGGCGTAATGATCGAGGTTTGTGGGTATGGGTTTGAAGTCGAGAGATTTATGCTCAAAAAAGGAACGAAGTTGGCTGGGGCTAAAGCTTTCGATGAGCTTTTCCAGTTGGTCTTTTGTGCTCATTGGGCTTGCTCCTTTTGGTTTTCGATGGCGATGATGACTTCTTTTTTAGGATCTCCCAGGTTTTCTTTGATTTTATCCAGATAGTCTTCACCTAAATCATCCATGAGCTTTTCAAGTGTTTCCTGCAAGCTTTGAAGTTCTTTGGGCTTGGGGTTGATGGTTTTAAAGTTAGCTAATTTGCGTAGGGTAAACTCGGAGAGGGTTTTGAAGTCATTGATATCTTCCAATAGCATTTTGGCAAAGCGTTGGTAGTTTTCGTGATTGAGTATGTTTTGCGAGATTAAGGTGTTGA
The DNA here is from genome assembly GCA_964565545.1 of uncultured Caldisericota bacterium. Lineage (GTDB taxonomy): Bacteria > Caldisericota > Caldisericia > UBA6126 > UBA6126 > T3SED10-260. The sequence goes on from CAZMFK010000115.1 coordinate 614, forward strand.
TATTGTTTCGAGCTTTTTTTTCCAGACTTGCATCGCTTTGGGGTATGCGTATGGGATCTTTATAGTCTTTGATTTTTTCATAGTGCTCCCAAAAATTTTTGCTTAGAGTTTGTCGTGGTTCTTCGGGAGTAGTTACGATATGATCAAAAACCATATCAAATGGGCATTCCTCAACCTTGCCTTCGGAGTTTTGATGTCGGGTATAAAAGCCCAATCCTTTTTTTATAAACACATAGAGCTGGTCTTCGTTGTATTTTTTGGATGATTTGATGCGAGGAGGAAGTTTTTGGATACGATGGAAGAAGTGAGGATAGTTTATTTTCAGATCTTCGTAAGCCCTACGAACCTTGGTCTGGAGGCTTTCTTCTTCAAGATCCTCGGGGTTCATGCTGAGTCGTCTAAACAAGCCTGCTGCGGTAGGTTCTTCTTCGGGATCAAATATTTTTGCATCTTCTCCCAGGATATTATGAATCATTAGCATTTTTTCTGCAGCAATTTCTCTGCTTTTAACATATTCCGATCCTTGAAGAGTAGGGAAGAAATTATATATAGATAATTCCTGAAAGACTTTTTTTCCAATACGATTGATACGACCCACGCGCTGGATGACTCGGGTGGGGTTCCAGGGGATGTCATAGTTGATAATGGCTCCTGCTCGGTTGAGATTGACTCCTTCAGATAGTTTGTCGCTGGTGAGTAGGATCCAGTAATCATTTTTTTGTTTTTTCAGACTGGCATCAAAGTTGGCTAGTATTTCTGATAGTTTGTTACTGCTAAGCCCATTGGCTGAGGATATCAAGCCAATAGGGAAATCCTTGCTGAGTTTGGCTTCAAGGTATTTGGCAGTGTCGATATATTCGGTGAAGATGATAACTTTTCTCTCGGGTTCGCCCTTTAAAGGTTTGGAGGCATTTATGGCTTGAAGCTCTTCGACCAGACATTGGTATTTTGGATCCTTCTCCACGAGCTTTAGTTCATCCATTCGACGGATGAGTTGGGCAAATAGCTGTTTGTCTGATTCGATATCTTCCAGAAACTCTTTTTTCAGTTTGAAGTCGTTGATATTATACACTTTGTAGTTTTTAGGATGATCTTTTTGTTCCAGCTCTTTTTCATACTCCAGAAGAGCAGATAAGATTTCTTCTTCGTCACCTTCGTAAATTTTTTCCATAAGTTTTCGGTCAAGGATAAACTTGTGGTTTGAATTTTTGATGAATAGCTGAACTTTTTCTGATATGTGATGAAAGTTTTTCAAGCTTTGCTGGAATGCTCCAAAGGAGCTTTCAAAACGTTTTACCAAGAGCCTGCGCATAAAATCATACAAGTTGGTTTGGGATTGTTTTTCTCGGTTTTTTTCAAGGGTAAGTTTTTCGGAATCAGTATCTCCCTCCTCATAATAGAAAGGTTGATAGATGGCTCCCTTGAAACGACGATATTCGGAATTGCTAAAGCAATCCTTGGTGATTTCATCGTAAAATGTAGATTGCTCGGGGGTGAGTTTAAAAAACAATTCTTTGGGGTCTTGTATTTTGGATAAAGCATAAACTTCTTTGGAGTAGATGGGATCTTTTTGAAGATCAATTCGATTGCGCCTTATTACAATGGGCTCAATAACGCTACGAATGCAATGGGAAAGATAGCGGATACGTTGATTTACACGTTGAATTTCTATGATCTGGCTTCCAAAATATTCTTCGTAAAGCTCTCGTGCTTTTTTGGCTTTTTTGGGATCAATGGTGAGATAGTGTTTGCGGATATAGGAAAGCTGTTTGAAGGTGCGGTTGAAACTGCTAAAACGACGCGCTAAATCGTTGTCAAGGCTAATCATGGATTTTCCAAGCACTACAAATAGCTTAAGAAGAGAGTGAATATCCTCGGGGCTGTTGTTGAAAGGAGTAGCAGACAGGAGGATGACGATACGATTGCGACAAATATGGGACAACACATCATAGGCTTCGGTGTCTTGATTGCGGAATCGGTGGACTTCGTCTATGATCACTACTTCGTATTCCTCATTTTCTTTGACCAATTTGAGGGTTTTTTTCAAATTTTCCAAACCACAGGATCGGATTTCCCAATCATAGAGCTCAAAATCCTCTTTATACTTTTGCCAGCCGGATTGTTTGCTATCGTCACCTATCAAACCCGGTGGGCAGATAATGACCCCTCTTTTATTGAGGCTTTTTGCAATGAGACTGGCGATAATGCTTTTTCCAAGACCAACCACGTCGGAGACGATGACACCATTGGGCATGTTTTTGTTGGATATGATATGCAATGCCTGCGCGATGGCATCCAGTTGGTATTGATAAGGAATGTATTTTTTTCTTTCGAGCAAAGTACGTAAGCTTTCTTTTACCTTGAACTGGGCCATGGAGTCGAGATAATTTTTGAGCACAAAGCCATAAGCTTCGAAGGGGGTAATTTGAGCTACCATGGTGTGCTTTTCTATTTTGTGGATGAGTTTTTCCTGAAGTTCGTTGTTTTCGGAAATAGGGATGGCATTTTCCCAAAGTTTGGAAAAATATTCATTCATCTCCTCTACTCCGTGGTCTTTGATTTCAATATTTAATTCAGATTGAGAGCTGAGGCCGGCCTTGGTAAGGTTGCTACTACCCATGATATAGGAGGATTTTGCTAGCATTTGATATTGTTCCAGCATGTTGAAAATGTATAGCTTGGAGTGATTTGGCTCTCGGGTTTTACGGATGCGTAGTTTGCCTTTTTTGATTTGTTCGAGGTAGAATTGCACTTGTTCGTGGAAAAGCTTGGTGTCAAATTGGGTGTCGTTGAAAGATTTGGTAATGGACTCAAAGAAGCTTTCTATTTTTTCATTGCCGGAAAGGTATCCGGGATCTTCATATTCGAAAAGCCCCCGAGTGTGGATATCCACACTCAAACCCACCAGGATATCGAGCTGGATGTCGGGATGCTCTTTGAGGCTTTCATACAATTCGTTGATACCTGAAAAGTAGAAAAATCCAACGAGAAAGCGTAACTCTTTGCTGAATTTAATGAGTTCGCAAATGCGTTCCTTTACTTTTTTGCTCTGAATATTTACCAGTATGGAGGAGTCGCTTGAGCTCATATCATCCTCATTTCAAAGAAATTACTTTAGATGCTAAAGCATTCATAGTAATAATTTATTTATAACGTTTGACTATTCAAGTCTTTTAAGAAAATAGTTTATCCCCGATCCTCTATTCTCGCTGCCCAGCTTAGTTTTTTTCCAGGTTGCTTTGGAACTCCTCTTCGTCTTCAAATTAAAACTCCTCCGTCTTCCAATTCTTGAATAATTTTGCACCGGGAAAGTTTTTCTCGATGGAGTAATCGTTTGAAAATCTTTTGCTAATCACTTTTTTTACCTCCTTATATTTCAATTTTTGTAAGATATAAGGACATTATATACATTGCTAAGGCCAAATAGCGTCCCTTAGGAAAGTTTTTTATTAAATTTTTCATGAAATCATTTTTTTGCCTTTAATCATTGCTCATTGATTGCTTTTTATTACTATATTATTCAAATGAAAGCTTTTGTCGGAATAACTGATTTCGATTGGTTTAGCTTACTTAGAAAATCAAGCTCCCTTGATGAAGTTAATTTTTGGCAGCCCTCTGGTAGTACTAAGTTTAGAGCTCTAAACCCAGGAGAGCTCTTTTTATTCAAGCTTCATAGCCCAAGGAATTACATTGTGGGTGGTGGTGTTTTTGCTCATTCGAGCATTTTGCCGGTAAGTCTCGCATGGGAATCATTTGGGATATCCAATGGAGCAGAAGATTTGTTGCAAATGCGAAGCAGAGTCGCAAAATACCGCAAAGAGAAGGAAGATCGCTTTTCGGATTATCATATTGGATGTATCATACTGGAGCAACCTTTCTTTTTGTCCGAGAATCAATGGATTCCTGTTCCATCGGACTGGAGTCCCAGTATTCAGAAGGGCAAGGGATATGATTTAACCAAAGATCCTGGTTTCAGCCTTTGGAATAGATTGCAAAATCGGCTTGGATCAACCAAGGCTTTATCGGATGAAAATGAAAATCCGAGATATGGTCATCCTAGCATGATACTGCCCAGATTGGGACAGGGATCGTTTAGAGTCATAGTTACGGATGCATATGAACGAAGATGCGCAATAAGCGGAGAAAAAACTTTGCCAGCTCTGGATGCAGCTCATATCAAGCCATATGCGGAAACAGGAAGCCATTCGGTAAATAATGGTATCCTTCTCAGGAAAGATATGCACGCTTTGTTTGACAAAGGCTATCTTACGATTACTCCTGACTCCAAAGTGGAAGTGAGTAATAAAATCAAAGAAGAATTTGAAAATGGGAAGGATTACTATAAGCATAAGGGGAGCTCTATTTACCTTCCTCAAGATTTGTACCGTCGCCCGTCCCCAGAATTTTTACGCTGGCACAACGAAGAAGTATACAGGGGTTAGGCCTATGTACAGATTTCTTAAGTTTTCTAGCTATTAATCCTCTATTTTCGCTGCCCAGCTTAGTTTTTTTCCAGGTAGCTTTGGAACTCTTCTTCGTCATCAAATTAAAACTCCTCCGTCTTCCCAGCCTCGAATAGTCTGGTTTCGATCTTGAGCTCCCAGTGTTGTTTAATATAATAAGGCTTCCGTACTCTGAATTAATGACCTATTAGCTTTTATCCTTTAATTCTAACGATGATTTTGCATTGAGTTCAGTGACTACTTTTTTCCCAGTCTTGGCTTCCAGCTCTTTTCTTGCAACCTTGGCAACATTCCCCCCTTGTTTGGCTACCTTTTTACTTTCTTCAAAATTTTTTGGCCTGACTGATTCTGATATATCCTTGGTTGAGGCTTCTGCCAACATATTTAAAATCAGTT
>CAZMFK010000116.1:0-5466 GCA_964565545.1 uncultured Caldisericota bacterium
TTAGTATACGAGTAATTTTGCCTCCAGTCAAAAATACTCGCGAGTTTTTTCGACTGCTCGTTGATTTACTACCTGACACATCAGCTCAGTAAGTCAGTTATAGCTCATCCTTGCAATGCATGGGTAAGATTATAGGTTCATCATGGGCTTTAAGACTTTCTATATATAGCTCAATCGCCTCTTTTACCATGATCATGGTCTGCTCAAGGTTTTCTCCATAAGTAATGCATCCAGGAAGAGAAGGAACAATGGCAGTATATCCCCTGTCTTGTTCTTTTTTAAGAATCACACGATAGCTTAAAATTTTCATACTTCACCCTTCTGCATATAACTTAAGGTACATTATATCATATAAAAGTGATATACTACAGCTTTGCAGAAGTAAACACCTTTCCCAACTTAATAACCAACTTTTCTGCCAACTTACCTAATCTATGCCCTCTGATACCCTTAGCAGGGGAAACAGACTACTCGCTTCCACCAAACCTGAGCCAGCTACCACCTGAGTCGCAGGGATGACTACGTTGACTCACTTAAAAAATCCTTTGCTTTTCAGTGCCATCAGTGCGAAGTTTGTACAGTGCATCATTGTGGCTCTCATTGATGTAATAAATCCAATCTCCCTGCTGTGCAAGCAAGCCCAAATTAACACTGTTACTAATAGTGTTACCCTCTGGAAGCCCATTGGAATGAAAATTATCGCGGAAAGAATTGATTTGTTGAGGATTGCTCAACAAAACTTCACTCTCGAGTTCAGAAATATCGTTTTGCCTGTTCATCCTGGTTTTATAATGTGATTTGAGGGTTTCGAATGCATTTACTGAATGATTCTCCAGTTCAAATGTTTGATTACTACTCAATGCTGGAAATGGCCCAAAGGAAGAAAAAAGCAGAATCAAAATCAATGATAAGGTAAACAAAAGATTGCTTTTATAGGTCACTTTAATCCCCTCTGAGTCAAACTGCCCTTTTTACACATGTCTTGATCCTTTTTAAAAATCACACGATAGCTTAATGTTTTCATACTTCATGCATATAATTTAACGCAGATTGCACCATGTAAAAGTACTATGAGTCACAACCCCCGTCCCTCTGTCTCAGGGGGGGGTGAGGTGGCAGACCTGGTCACAGATGGAAAATGCCGTCTTGCGGTGGGTGATGATAATACAAGTACGCGCTGGCACGAGGGCTTTGATAGCTGCCAGCACCTTGCGCTCACTTTCCTCGTCCAGTGCCGACGATGCCTCATCCAAAAGCAATATCGGAGCTTCCCGCAAAATCGCCCTAGCAATGGCAATACGCTGGGCCTGCCCTTCCGAGAGTCCCACGCCCCGCTCTCCGATCAGAGTATCCAGTCCCTGAGGCATTTTAGCTATAAATTCCCAGGCATCACTGCAAATCGCTGCCTGCTTCAACTCGTCGTTCGTCGCTTCCGGCTTGCCCCAGCGGATATTCTCCCCTATCGTCCCGGAAAAGAGCGTATTGCCCTGAGGCACATAGGAAAAAAGAGAACGCGTCAAAGCACTTGCTTCCCAGCTCCCGCCTTTTCCGTCCGTCAGTACTATCTTGCCCTCCTGGGGCTGCAACAGTGCCAATAACAGCTGAAAAAAAGTCGTCTTGCCCTCTCCCGACGCCCCGGTAATCGCCACGATCTCCCCCGGAGCCACCGACAGCGACCAATCCTTCAAGACCGGCTGATCCTCTGCATAGGCAAAGCTTATGCCCTCTACCTTCACTCCAGCTTCGGGCAGTTCCAGCATATCGTCCGTCTCCTGCTCCCGCGCCAGCGTATGAAGCTGGATCAAGCGGTCCGCCGAAGCCAGGGTAGCGATAATCTGCGGATAGGTATAGGCCAGGCTGATCACGGGCCCCTGCACCTGCCCCACCAGTTGCAAAAAAGCTGCCATAGTGCCAAAGCTGATGCTGCCTCGGTACAGACCCAGCACGCCCCAGTAAAAAGCCAGAAAATATCCCGACCAATAGCCCAGTCCCAGTAGCGAGCGGGAAAAAATCCCCAAAAAACTTCGACTCATCGTCCAGCGCAAGCGCTCCTGGTGGGCAGCCTCAATGGAGGATCGGGTGTTTTTTTCCTGTCCAAAGCTTTTGATTACGATCCAATGCTGGATAAACTCCTGCAAAAGCCCCCGGCAGGTACTTTCCGATTCCTGCACCCGCAGATGCAGTTGCTTGAGCTTCCGGCCAAAGATCCGGTTCATCATCAGGGCCACCGCAACCAGCACAAAAGACATCACTGCCAGCATCGGCTCAAAAATATACAAAACCACAAAAGCAGCCACCAGTCGCACTCCCATGGACACAATATCCGGCACTGTCTGCACCAGATGGTTGGCCACCACCTGGGCATCGCTGGTCAGACGGGTCATCAAATCCCCGCTATGATATTTCGAAACCTCCATCCACTGCCCCCGGGAGATGTCCCGGTACAAATTGGCCTGCAAGGTATTGAGCATTTTTGCAGAGGTACGGACCAACCACAACGAATGCAAACTACCCAATGCCATCTGCAGGAGGATCACTCCTGCCAGCCAGCCACCTGCTCTCAGCGCTAGATCCATCCGCCCATCCACGGCACTATCAATCATCTGGCGAGACAGTACCGCCAGGCCTATACCAGCCAGGGAAAGCAAGGATCCCGCCACCAGGATCATCACGATCTGCCAGCGAAAATTCCTGCTTTGCATCCACAGCCATTTGATGGCTGACAACTTACGTTGAGGATTCATCCTCATTACCTCCCCAAAACATCATTTCAATATTTTTCTCAATAGCACCCGCTGGTGACCCAATCGCTTTTGATCTTCCCTGGTCAGGATCTGCTCCTCCACACCTTTCACTCTCATAAAGCCAAGCTTTTGGTAGAGTTTTTGGGCAGGCAGATTCTGCTTGGAGACTAAAAGCGACACATAGGGAGCGCTTTCTGCTTTAGCCAACTCAATTACTTGCTCGGTCAAAGCTTGACCCAGACTTCTGCCCCGATAGCGCAACGCCACTTCCAGCGATACCAGCCAGTATCCCCGATAAAGAACAGCCCCGGGGGAAAATCGGACCAAATAGGTCTGTCCCAGCTTTTTACCCCTCTGCATCAGCTTAAAGCAAGTCACCTCAGCGTTCAATTTGCTATCTTGGTAAGTTTCCCTGACTATGCGATAATTCAGTCGCTTTTTTCCTAGAACGAATCGCACTATTCTAAAGCTCTGAAGACATAAGATCATCTTCTGAGCCAGCTTTTTAAGTCCATACAGCATATCCAAAGCTATCAGCCCCATAGGGTGCAGTGCCAGCCATAGACGGGCCAATCCCATCCAACAGAGCCTGGGCACTCGCCTAAAAGTATTCTTACGATATACAGCACTCACCCGGGCCAGCACACGGTCAAAAGCAATCGGCCCATCGCTGTTGCGTTGGGCATCCCCCCGGAGCCATATTCGATCCTTTTTAATCCTTACAATCCGGTGCAGGACATAGCGATCCCGAGGCAAGGAGGCCAGGGCCACTTCTCCAAAACTCAGCGACTGGGATTTTTCAAGTTCCACTTGATCACCTTCGCGGATAAAGGGCTCCATGCTGGAGCCTGTCACTCGCAGGCGCACTTTATGTTTTTTTTGAAGAAGAGTTCCAATTAAAGGCATCAAATCCCGATTGGGGATGATCATAGCACTGAGCGCACCATCGGGATCACTTCTCGCTCTGGTCGGCATTTCAGGCAATATACCGGCACCCGGGCAATGATAGCTTCCAGATTGCTCATGGCCAGATCCATCAGCTCCGAGTCCCAATAAGGCAAAAACACCCTTGGCAAAAGGGTCGAAGATATTTGAGCAATAGGCACAGGCCGGATGATGTTTTCATTTGCCTGCTCCAATACAATGATAGCCGCCAAAGGCACCGAGTGATTACTGGCAATCTCCGCCGTCCCGCCCCAGGGAGTGCCATAGCAGCGGACTCCCTCGGGTGTAACCCGGGCAACGACCCGATCATCATTGAGCGCTTTGATACTGGCTTCCCTCTGCCATAAGAGAGCCTGAGTGCTCTTGCCAGCTCCCGAGTGGCCCACAAAGAGGATGCCCTTGCCATAATCATCAATACCCGAAGCATGAAAAACCACTCCCCGGGTATATAGCACAGCGGTGCGCAAGATCAGCTCCCCTGCTCCTACATTCAATAGACTCAGCCAGGAGGGACCGGTAGGGCGCTCCACCATCAAGACCTGATTCCATTTGGCATTGGTCCGAAGCATATCCTGCTCTGCAAAAGGCAGTGTATCTCCATGGTAGGAAAAAGTAGCAAAATACTCCGATCCATGCTGATACATCTTCCAGATCTCCCCAGGGTCATAGATCAGCTTCGCTGGGATGGTCGAAGGGCCCGAAAAGGCTTCCCACAAAAGATCAACATGATACTGAGGATTTTTGGGCCGACCAAAAAAGGGAAGATACCGAGGGCGGATCTTGAGCTCATCCACCGTAAACTGGCTTTTTAAATCAAAATGAATATCAGCAATAGATATCGATACTTGCTCCATGCAGATCTTAACCCCTCCAAGTGCTAAGCATCATAAAAAAACTATACCACAGTTTCCTGAAAATAAAAAAAGCGGAGTCCAGCCCAACAGTTCAAAAAAATTCAAACCGTCCGACCAGACTCCGCAATTATTCTTCGATTTTACTTTGCGAGGCATCAACACTATCGATGTTTATCCTTGAGCTTCTTCCTTTCAAAAGCCAGTTTTGCACTGCGTAGGATTCCAACCTTATTCGATCATCATAGGTTTTAAGGCTCGCATCGTTCGATAAATATTTCTTTAAGCCTCTGCCCCGATGGCGCAACGCTCTGAGCCAATAGCGAGGGAAATAGCACCATATTTTTTTTGATTCGACAGGCACCTGATACACTAGCGATATGTTTTCCTTTGATACCGCTACTAATTTAGTTATTAAGTCCCAGCTATCCTTGAGATTTAAAGGTTTTTGAGAAATAGGTTTTCGATAGTCCATCAGCCGATTTCGCATAAAGGCTATGCCATCAGCATCATAATCCGACGGATATAAATCCTCCAGTACTCGCCTTGGTACAGTTGCCCCCAGCAGATCTTTTGACAGATATAGTATCGTATATACTGCGCGGTGGAGATCCCACTGCCTGGCTCTTTCCGTGAGCTTTTTCCAGTCGATAGCCCCATCCCATTTCCTGACTATCTCCCCTATATCCACCAGCATCTGCAGGGTGAAAGATATCACGTGTCGGGCAGAATGCAGGCACAAATAGATGACCAGATCCTCAGGACACAAAGTCAAAGCCGGGCACCCCGCTATACTAACAGCCTGGGCTCTCTCCCATACTCCCTGCATATCTACTTTTTGGACAATATAGGATTTAGCAAGGCCCCAGTGTAGCTCTATCAAAGGAGAATTAGCCTTTTCATAGGTAGCATGGTGCTCCTCTTTG
>CAZMFK010000117.1:0-5408 GCA_964565545.1 uncultured Caldisericota bacterium
TGTCAATGGCAGCAACTTGAACAGGAAATCTATTCTTATCCATAGGTTAATTTTATATTGTTTTGAAAAAAATTATGTTAAGTTTTTGTTTAGATTTGATCATCTTATCCCCAGCGACCTTTTAAATACTCTGAGGTAAGCTTGTTTTCCGGTTTTGAGAATAACTCTTTGGTTTTGCCAAACTCAACCATTTCTCCCATGTAAAAAAAAGCAGTCCAGTCAGAGCATCGTTCTGCCTGTTGCATGTTATGGGTTACGATAACGATAGTATATTCCTCTTTTAGCTGTACTATCAATTCTTCAATTTTACTGGATGCAATAGGATCAAGAGCAGAGGCTGGCTCGTCCAAAAGCAATACCTCAGGATTCAGAGCCAGGGCTCGTGCAATACACAAGCGCTGTTGTTGCCCCCCGGACAGAGACAATCCTGATTTTTTCAACTCATCTTTTACTTCATCCCATAGGGCAGCTTTTTTCAAGCTTTTCTGTACTATTTCATCCAAAACGCTTCGGTTCGTGATACCTTGCATTCTAGGGCCAAAGGCGACATTATCAAAAATGGACTTTGGCAAGGGATTGGGCTGTTGAAACACCATACCTACGCGTTGTCGAAGTTTTACTGGCTCAATACAAGAACAATAGATATCTTCGTTATCCAGCAAAAGACTGCCCTGAAATCTGGATTCGGGATTTAGGTCGTTCATGCGGTTAATGGATCGAAGAAAGGTTGATTTTCCGCAACCAGAAGGGCCCATGATAGCACTTACTTTTTTTTCGGGGATATGGAGATTGATTTTTTTTAAAACGTGTTTTTTTCCATAATAAAAATCAAAATTGATGGCAGATATTTTCTTTTTCATTGATTAATGGGCCTCCTTTAATTGTGAGCGATACCATTTGGATAAAATTCGAGCTGTAAAATTGAGGAGAATAACCAATAGAACCAGTATTGTGGCTACTCCCATGGCTTGAATGATAAGGTCGTTTCTTGTAACACCTCCCACACTGGGCGCTTCAGTGGCAAGGTAGAATAAATGCAAAGCAAGAGTTCTGGCTCCATCAAGATGTGATTTAGGAATAAAAGCACTGAACCCTACGGTTGCAAGCAAAGGTGCAGTTTCAGCAACTACTCTGCCAATACACATTATAATACCTGAAACGATCCCTGATGCAGCAGATGGAAGGACAATATGCACAATAGTTTGCCAACGGGTTGCGCCAAGGCTTAAACTTGCTTCTCTCCACTTTTTTGGAACACAGCGAAGAGCTTCCTCAGCATATGCCACCATAAAGGGAAGAGTGAGACAGGTCATGGTCAAGGCTCCTGCCATCAGATTTGCTTTTCTAAAAACAATCATGACAAATAACGCAACACCGAAAAGTCCAAAGATGATGGAGGGGACTCCAGCCAAAGTGTCCAGTGCATAACGAACGACATTTGTCAAGGGATTTTTAGGCGCAAACTCAGAGAGATAAAGTGCAGTCAAGATGCCCAGCGGGACTACAAGAAGCAAGGTTAGTACTATCAAAAACAAGGTTCCTGCCAATGGAGCACTTAATCCTCCTTCTGTCGTGGGACCAAAAAGAAATGACCAGGACAGTGCTGGAAAACCTTTGATAAAAACATACGAAATTAATGATAATGCAGGAACTATTACTAACAAACTCATAATCACCATGAGGATAAAAGCAATAACCTGCTGATGATTAGCTTTCATGCTTATGACCTCCTTTACTCAGGAAGATCCTATAGCCATTAAATATCAATACCATAATCAGAAGCACTATTCCGCAAGCAAATAAGGCATGCATATGAGGACTGCCACTAACTGCTTCTTCGATTTGCCCAACAATATTGCTGGTTAAAGTTCGTGAAGGTTCAGTGAAAGCTTTTGGAATATGAAATGCATTTCCTATGACCATATATACTGCCATGGCTTCACCAAATGATCGTGCCAAGCCTAATAAAATACCACTTTGGATACCATTTTTTGAAGCTGGTAGCAATACATGCCAGATAGTTTGCCAGTGATTTGCTCCGGTGGAATAGGATGCTTCACGAAAAGACAGTGAAACTGCTCTTATGGAGTCTTCTGTCAAGCTGGTGATGGTAGGAATAATCATCAGCGCAAGCACCAAGATTCCAGCAATCAGACTATAGCCAGCTCCTCCCAGATGATCACGAATAAACGGAACAATGACTATCATGCCCACTAGCCCATATACTACTGAAGGAATTCCTGCAAGCAAGTCGATCAAGGCTCTTAAAAAATTTCTTAAGCTTCCTTTTAGTATCTCAGCTAAAAATATAGCACAGGCAAGACTTAAAGGTACAGCTAACAATAAACTGCCTAATGTCACGTAGCTTGACCCTACAATGAGGGGCCAGATGCCGTATATATTATCTGCAAGACTCCACTCCCGCCCAAAAACAAACCTAAAAAAGCCTTCTCTTATAAAGGCCTGAGACCCATTGCTGAAAATGAAAAAAATGACTGCAAATAAAACAGCCAGTGAAAGAACGGTCAAAAGAAAGGTGATCATGCGCCAGGTATTTTCAATTAGATACTGTTGACCCTTCATGTTACTCCTTTCATAAATGACATCCAAAGAAGAGCAAGCTCCTCTTTGGATGTCTTAAAACAAGCTCTAGAAAATGAAATGGAGACTATTTAACAATGGGAATAAAGCCTCCAGATTTTACGATTTGCTGACCCTCCGCGCTCCGGCAGAAATCCATAAAAGCATTAGCCAAAGGGTTATTGTTATCTTTAGTTAAAAAGTACAAACGGCGAACGATAGGGTAAATACCTTTTTGACAATTTTCAAGACTGGGTTCTTTGCCATCAATCATAAGAGCTTTGACGCCCTCCATGTACCCAAGAGAGACATAAGCAATTCCAGATTTATCACTTTGCACTGACATCTGCATTTCGCCATTGGATTTTTTGAACATGACTGAAGAAGCAAGCTTCTTGCCAAATTTGCTTAAGACTAAGCTATCAAAGCAATCCCGTGTACCAGATCCTTCTTCACGCGCATAAACATTGATTCGGCCTGGTCTTCCTCCAATATCTTTCCAATCAGTGATTTCTCCCGCAAAAACTTTGGCAACTTGTTCCAGAGTCAAGCCATTGATGCCTTGCTCCTTGTGAACAATAACTGCAACGCCATCCCGAGCAATAATGTGGCAGTAAAGATCAGATTCTGCCATAGTGATATCGCGAGATGAAGCTCCAAAGTCAACGGTACCTGCTATCGCTTGTTTTACTCCAGCGCCTGATCCTCCGCCGGTATAAGAGATTTTTACTTTTGAGTGCTTCTTCATGAAAGCAAGAGCAAATTTCTCAGTTAAGGGTAAGACTGAAGTGGATCCAGCAGAACTAAGAGTACCGGACAATTCACCGGAATCGGATACAGTAGCTTTACTTTCTTTGGCATCCCAATCTACTGCAAAGCCCATGTTTTCAGCTATGAAACGTAAAGGTAGCATCGTGCGGCTCCATTGAATAATGGGAGTAACGCTTTTGTTACTTTCATCGATCCATTTCATGGTTCCGTTCACTTTTGCCTGGGGTTTGTTTACCCATAGTTCAATTCGGGTAGGACTTTTCGCCTGGGCATAGTTAACGATGGCTGAAAAAGTAACAGCAACCACGCTAAAAGCAGTCAAGATCGCTACAAGCGATACTAAGCTCATCTTAATTTTCATATTCTCCTCCTTTTTATTACTTTCGGAGCTTATCATAGCAAAAGAAAGTAAATCAAGAGTTAAGGAAGAGTTAAGGAATCAACAAGATATCATTAAGCTTTTAGTTGTCACGGGGACGGGGTTGTTGACAACTTTTTACACTTTATCCATCAGTGTTTCTTTCGTTTCAGTTAATTGCCTGTTTTCATTTCCCTGCTCCAACTATGATGGATACTCGTAAGTCACCGGATAATAAAATACCGAAGTTTGGATGCTCAATTGACGGAAAATGGCATTCATAGGAATCAAATATTTGCCTTTGCGCATCTGGACTTCAGCTCCCAATTGGAAGGGGCGGGTTCCACGCTGATCCATCAACGAAGCTTTGCCTTCTCGAGTATTGATGATCAAGGTATTCTGAGGCATCGTTATCATCAGGTTTCCATTCATATCGCTACAAGTCACCGGCAGGATATCTTCCAGGGTAAACAGCTCCACATAGAGCATCCCCTGATCAATTTTGCAGGGCAGGCCCGGGTGAATCATGGCTGATGCTTTTTTTATCAGGATGGAATAAATTTCAATCCTCACGGGTACTGCTTTAATGTTTACCGGCACTTCCAGCTGCAGGTTTTCTGATCGGATAATGATCTTTCCAGTAATATCCTGCTTTAGAGGTTCATTTCCACTTAATTTCCAGGTAATAACCTGGTATTGCTTGTTTTCAATGTGACTCTCATAATAGAGTCCTTCCGGATGCTCAATATGCAGGGGAGTATCATCGTCCCAGTGTTGAATCACCATATGATCCGACCATTCGTAAGGATAGCTTGCTTGCGCAGAAAAGTCCCCAGGGTAAACCGCTAGGCGGGGAGTTTTTGCACGATTATCTTCCAGGCTGGCAAGGGTCAACTGGAGTTTTCCTGGGTCATTAACCAGTAGAAGCTTGTCTACAATATCCATACTGACAGGACGCTTAAAATCCTCCTGGCAATAATAAACTGCACCATGATCGAAAAAGAGGATTCGAGCATTTTGGGTGTCCAGCAGGGCTATTTTATGAGTTTCCAAAACCTTCATGTCACTAATACAAAGCATAGACTCAGGAAAAGCCATCCCCAGATCCCACTGCACTTGAAGCTTACCTTTGTTATCAAAAACTGATACTAAGTTCCAAATCATATCCAGTACATACAAACTTCCCTGATAGTATCGCAACAAAAGCTTCTCAGAAAAAAAACGGGGACCACTTCTGGATGAAGCCAAATCCAATTGAAGCAGGGACTTTCCGGAAGCGATATCGTACACCCTGTTTTTTCCACTTTTTGCATCCCAAATACATATATTGTTTTCATCAGCTGTAAAATGGGCAGGCTGTATCGTCTTGGGGTCTCCTCGCAACTGTGTTGAGCTATATTGGGGCCGGGAAGGGTTGATAAATTGGATACGCTGGACGGTAAAAGCATCATCAGCAATCAGTACCGCTATAGTGGAATCACCCAGGTATTGAATGCCCAATATCTGATCCTCATCCGAAGATAATCGTATCGGAATATCTTTGATTGACTTGCCATCCAAGGTGCAGAGTTTTAGCACCGTCTCATCAGCGGGATACCGTTGGGTCAGCAATACCTGATTTCCTTCAACCAGCCAGCATTGTTGGATAAAAGGAAGGAACAATGGATGTTCTTTAAGCCATTCTCTAGTCTCTGGCAAA
>CAZMFK010000118.1:0-5396 GCA_964565545.1 uncultured Caldisericota bacterium
TAAGCAGAGCAAATTTGTCATGAGAGGTTTTGATCCATTTTTGCTTAGAAAGAAAGAGTACCTTTCCTTCCAAACGACCTTTACCAATATTTTCCACCGTTATTTCAAAGCTAGCAGTTTTGCTTGGAGACAGTTCGAAAGAAATAGCATTATCTTTGATTCCTTCAGCTGTCATTTGAAGGGTGGGAGGCATTTCTTTTGCATGAATTTTTACAGGAACAGAAAGGCTTCCGTCTGTATAATTGATTAAGATTTCTCCTTCATTTAGCTGGTTAATGGTAGTTTTTTCAGGGATCAGAAGAAATTCCAATGTCATTTGTTGTTCAGGTTCTAAAGTATGCTTTTTCTCGTTTATCGTAACAAAATCAGGCAACTTTTCGATACTTATCTCAGCAGTTTCAGTTCCTTTATTACTTAAGTTCAAGCTAAATCCAAGTCCAGCCAGCTTGTCTTCCGTAACTTCACCCAAATCAACACGATCTTTGTCAGCCTCAAGATGAGAGGCAGAAACAAAAATTTCTGCTTTTATTCTGGCCTGCCCTCCGTCAGAGTTGATTTGAATATCAGCTTCATGTGTGCCAGCAGTTAAATCACGACTATTGGCAAAAACAGTAATTTCCTGTTTTTCAGCATCAAATTCCCTGGGATCAAATTCCAACCAACGAGATCGTGAGCTAACACTGCCCTTGATAAAACCTTTCTTTTTGTTTTCAATAGTGATAGTAGCTCGGGCTCGTTGACCTTTTCTAACCTCTCCAAAATCAATATTGTCCAAATTAACGTGGAGTTCAGGATTTTCAACCAACGTAAAACGGATAGGAATGCTTTTTTTATAGTTTGTGGAAGTGACTTCAATCTGAGTGGAATAGGTCCCGGCTTTTAAAGCATTGGCTCTTAAAGATACCTGGGTCTTTGACTGGGACTCTTTACTTACTGACACTTCTGCATTTTGGAATTGGACAAAGGAATCTTTACATGTCAGTTTAAATACTGCTTCACGAGGGCTGAAATTACTTAAGGTTATGTCAAAAGAAGTAGAAAAGCCTTCCCTTTGCACACTATAATCCAACTCGTTGGGAATAGAGGATAATATCACATCGTTGGCTTTAGGGTCAGTTCCGGAGGGATTCCAATACATGGACTGGGCGACTCCCTGGTTATTTTCAATAAAAATAACGAGTCGAACCATCTCTTCAGCCATGCTGGATGGAACAGCCATATTGACTGAAAAAGTGCCATCATAGGAAGCTTCAGTTGATTGACCGTCTCGAGAAATCATTCGATGAACTTTTTCTCCATTGCTACCTCGAAAATAATAATAAGCCTCGCATACAACCACATGAAGAGCAGATCCTCCAGGAGCATTAGTATATTTAACTTCTCCCAACACTCTACCCTTTTCGATTTTTCCATTAAAAGAGATATCTGTATCAATGGTTTGCATATTCATCATGGTCACTTTTTGTTTGATCGCAGTTTTGTCTCTGGCATTAATTGACTCTCGACCATCAACGACCGTAGTGGGAAATCCTCGAATACCAAAACGGCTCATTCTGGAATTGGCATAAGAATTGTTCATCCCTCCATTTCCCTGTCCGTGATGTTTGATGGGAATAAATACCCTTCCCCCAAACTCATCCATCAATTCATCCAGGGCTTTGTTGGCAGGAGGGCAATATCCACACCATTCTGCAGTAAATAGTTCAACAATAGGAACTTTCTTTGATTTTGCCTGAGCATAATCCATATCCTGGAAACGAAAAGCTTGAAAAAAAGTACCCGAAAATAAAACTATCAATAAAAACAAAGCTATCTTTCTAAACATATTTCAATACCCCCATAGGAATAAATTACAAAACTTTTTATATACATAATAACTCCTTATTTTCCTAAAAGTTTAAAATAAGGTTCTGCATCGTTGGCAACATCACTAACATAAGCTTTATGAACTACAGTCAGGTCATGGTCTATCAGCATTAAAGAAGGGGCATCGCCAAGATAAAGCAAACGCGTCAAAGAAAGATCATCATCATGAATAACTCTTTCGTTTGGAGCATATTTTTCTGAAAAATCATAACTACGTTGTAAAGTGCCTGTAACAATAAATATCACCTGCAACTGGTATTGAAGAGCGATATCGCGCATCAAGGCTGCTTTTGTTTCGCATACGCCACAGGAGGTATCCACTGAAATCAAGGCTGTTTTTTTGCCTCTCAAGTCTTGCAGAGTTATTCGTTGAGCTTTTAGATCCAATGCTTCAAAAGAACGTAGTTTATCGCCTGCAGTAGCAAAATGAATACCTTGAGGAAATTGCTGGTCAAACAATGCTTTGCCCTTCGCTTTGATATATAACATTTGCAGGCTTTTTAGCAAAGCGTCTTTGAACCTTTCTGAAAATCGGGTTAAATCTTGATCATCCGGCTTAAAAATCCCTTGATTTCCAGCAAGAGCTTCCAGACCTAGACCGTAAAATTTTGCAAAATACTGCTGGAGATTGATGTTGCTACCACCAATGATTAAGGGTGAAAGCAGGCTCATTGATACAATTCTCACATCAGAATCCACTATAAGCGCTAAGTCCGGAAAATGTGGCAAAGGCAACAAAGCTACCTGCCCACTTACCCTGAGAAGCTTTTGGTCCCACAGATCACCAACTCGAATACGGAAAGAAGGGTTTTCGACGTCTCTCAGCACCAGAGGAGAAGATATGGAATATGATGCTTTTGATGCAGCAATAATCAGTTTTTGGATGCTACTCTGGGGCTTAAGTAGTACAAAGAACAATACTCCATTGAGCATAATGGAAAGGACTAACAATACCCAAAGGGCCTTCCTTAAAGAAAAGATAGTAACTTTAAGTTTGGGGGCTGTTTGGTTTTTTTTATCAGGATTTCTTTTTTTTCTTTTCATAACAGGTTTTAGTTTAATCTAATTTTTCCTTGAGTAATAGCCCCAAGCGACGAATTCCTTCTTCAATGTTTTCCGGGGTTTGCATCGTATAGTTTAATCTCATTGTATGGTGCCCGCTGCCATCAGGAAAGAAAGCAGACCCAAGAATATAGGCTACACCTTTTTCTACAGCCTCATAAAATAATTTGCTTGCATCAACTTTTTCAGGACATATGGCCCATATGAACATACCCCCTTCGGGGCGGTTGATTTTTATTTCTTTAGGGAAATGTTTTCCTATTGCTTCTATCATGACTTCCGCTTTGTGAGCATAAGATTTTTTTATTGTTTCCAGATGAGGCCATAGATAGTCTTTTTTCAGGTATTCTGCTGTAGCTACCTGAGTAATTGCAGGAGAACACAGATCAGTAGCTTGTTTCATCAGGTTCAGCTTGGCAATCAAAGGATGTGCCGCAACAACCCAACCCAAACGAATGCCTGGAGCTAGAATTTTGGAAAAAGTGCGCAGATAAATCACTTTGCCTTCTGTATCCATAGCTTTTAAAGAAGGAATGTTTTCTCCGGAAAAACGGAGATCGCCATAAGGATTATCCTCAATAATCAGGAGGTTGTGCTCATTGGAAAGCTGGATTAACTTTTTTCTACGTTCCAGGGACATCGTTACTCCGGAAGGATTCTGAAAGGTTGGAACAGTATAGAAAAATTTGGGCCTTATGCCCTTTTGTTTTAAAGAAATCAATATTTTTTCAAGGTAATCGATGTCAGCCCCATGATCATCCATGGGCACTGTTTCGAATTTCGCCATAAAGGCATCGAAAGATTGAACAGCGCTAAGGTAAGTAGGAGCTTCAGTAATAACTGTATCTCCTTTGTCGATAAGCATTTTGGACATGAAGTCAATGCCTTGTTGAGAACCTGAAGTAACGAGGATATTTTCTGGATCAAGACCATTAATGCCTTCTTTTTCTGACATTTTCACTAATTCTTCTCTCAATGGGCGAAAGCCTGCAGTTTCTCCATACTGGAGAGAAATATGGGGCCTATCTTCCAAAGCAATATCCATGCATTCTTTAAAGAGCTTTACAGGAAAAAGTGCAGGATCGGGCATGCCACCACCAAGGGAAATGATACCTGGCTGGCTCCCTAATCGTAAAAGCTCTCTAATAACTGAAGATTTGGATCGATGAGCTCTTTCAGTAAATAATTCTTCATAATTCATTGAAGACATACAAACACCTTCCTTTTTTATGTTTTTCTAGGAACATATTGATACTGATACAACTGAATGGTATCAGGCTTGATTATTTCAAGATATTTTCTTCCATCAGAGGATACCAAAAAATACTGGTCCCGATAGTGCAATCGTTTTTGCCATTTGGTTTTTTGAAAATCCAGACTCATCAATCTTAGCATGGCTTTGTTTGGATATTCGTTATTTGAAGACCATTGCATATTTTGAATAAGGTATTTGGAATAAAACCCAATCATGGCTGAAGTAGGCATTAAGTGAGCTTGTAGGGAATAATATCCCCACTGGTCCCTATTCAGCAAAATAGATCCATTGGTACGAAAAATAATAAATTCTTCCATGGTATTGACCATGACTTTTTTTCCATCATCAGAAAATTGTACATGGATAATAGGCTGTTTGATTTCATTCTGCCATAATACATCGCCAGCTTCATTATAATAAACAACTAAAAATCCTTTTTTTCCAAATTGTTCGTGGGTGTAAGCCAAACACACCTCTCCATTAGAGTTAATATCAAGCCAAAAGCTGGGCTGATCATTTGATTTTACCGATGGAGGGTCTAATCTGGAAAACCAGTTAACCATGCCGTTGAGACTCATGTGATAGAGATCATTGCTTTCAGAAGCAATAAAAAGATAATTGTCCTCATCGGAACAAAGAGGTTCAAATTTGTCATACATTTCTGGAAGATTAAACTCCTGAAGCGTATGTCCTTTTGAATTAATAAGCATAAAAACATATTCCAGGTTTGTTTTGCTTAAAAAAAGAAGGCCAATGTTACCATTGCGATAAGTCCATACTTTTTCAATATAGTGATTTGGCTTAAACTTTTCCCAGATAACGCTATTATTTTTGATATCCAAAAGCAATAGGTTGTATGTTTTTACATACAACTCCTGGCCATTGGAAGAAAAAAACAACTCCTGCACAGGAGAAGAAAATGTTTTTTGGCAAATCAGCTGGCCAGTCTCTTCATAAACAAAAACATCCCCCTCAGCTGTCCCAATAGATATTCGGTGCCCAAATGGAGTCATTGCAAAGGCGTTGATGTATTGATTAAATTGGTTTTGCCATTTCAGCATAAGTTTACCTTCCGGCATTATCTGTGTATAGCTGAGATAAGCAAAACAAAATAAAGCCGTGACCAATAAAACAACAGTTCGATACGCGGCCATTTTTTTATTATTCACCATGATGCATTTGTCATATATAATATAGGTATTTATAAGTTTAT
>CAZMFK010000119.1:0-5394 GCA_964565545.1 uncultured Caldisericota bacterium
AAATGGAGAAAAAATTCGTACAGGCGATTTGTTGCTTGTTTTGGAAGCAATGAAAATGGAAATTGAAATAAAATCTCCTGCAAATGGAATTATTACTCAACTCAATGTCAAGCAGGGGGACTCAGTTGCAACGGGTCAGGCCATGATATGGATTCAACAGTCTTGACGATTTTCAAAATAAATGATTCTTCCAGGATGGAATACTATGCAAATTAGTGATATGCTTCATCAGTTATTTCTTTCAACAGGATTATTCAGTATTAGCTGGGGACAAATTGTAATGATCATAGTAGGATTAATTCTAATTGTATTAGCTATTAGTAAAGGTTTTGAACCTTTATTACTTATCCCTATTGGGTTTGGGGGTATCCTTGCCAATATTCCCCTAGCTGATATTTCTGGACCTGCAGGCCTATTGGGCTTGATATATAGTTTTGGGGTTCAAAGTGGAGTTTTTCCGCTGCTTATTTTTATGGGAGTAGGCGCAATGACAGATTTTGGTCCTTTGCTGGCTAATCCTAAAACTTTTCTACTTGGAGCAGCTGCTCAGTTTGGGATTTTTTCCACCTTGATTGGTTCGCTGCTTTTAGCAAAATATTTTGGTTTTGATTTTGGTATGCGCGAAGCTGCTTCTATAGGGATAATTGGTGGTGCCGATGGTCCAACTGCAATTTTCGTTGCATCAAGAATGGCCCCCCACCTTTTAGGTGCTATCGCTGTTTCTGCATATTCTTATATGGCCTTGGTCCCTATCATACAGCCACCCATCATGCGCTTGCTAACAACAAAAAATGAAAGACAAATAGTAATGAAGCAACTTCGTCCTGTATCAAAAGCTGAAAAAATTGTTTTTCCTTTGGTTGTTTTGTTAGTATGCATCATCTTTTTACCAATGGCCACCCCTTTAATTGGAGCGCTTACTTTTGGAAACCTAGCTAAAGAATGTGGAGTAATCAATCGTATTTCAAAAACCCTGCAAAACGAAATGATAAATATCGTAACTATACTTCTCGGTTTGAGCATAGGATCAAAACTTGGGGCCAGTGATTTTTTGCGATTGGAAACCCTGGGCATATTGTTGTTGGGCTTGGTGGCATTTTCTATTGGAACAGCTGCAGGAGTTTTGTTTGCCAAAATGATGAATTTATTGTCTAAGGATAAGATACATCCCTTTATTGGATCAGCTGGAGTTTCTGCAGTTCCCATGGCTGCCCGAGTAGCCAACAAAGAAGGATTGCGATATAATCCACATAATTATCTGATGATGCATGCCATGGGACCTAATGTGGCTGGAGTCATAGGGTCAGCTGTAGCAGCAGGAGTATTGCTTTCATTGATTCTTTAATCGTATTTATCGGATATTAAGCATCGAACTGGCCTGCCTTCAATATATCCCCTATATCCTTGCGGTTCGAGTTGAAATCTTGGAGCATCTTCATCAGCCCACTCAAAACCATAAATAGAAGGATCATAATTTTTGATGGCATCCCATAGTTCTCCAATAGCTTCTTTGAAATTTTCATCATCATAAGGCTGTCCTTGAAAAATCATCATTTTACATGCTGGTAAATTGATGATTTCAAATCCATCTGGGACCAAGCCTTTATCATCGAAGGATACTTCGACTCCTTGAACATAAGATGAAGTTCCTTCTTTTATCAAATTATCAGGCAACCATAATCCCATGGGTTCATGAATCGCATCTTTGATACTGCATAATATTCCCCATACGTCACAGCCAACTTCTTCGCAATAGTCAAAATAGTTATCTGCCTTGATGCCACGTTTTAGAATCAGTTTTCTTTGAGGTTTGTCAATTACTTGCACAAAAATTGTTCGAATCTTATCCATTTTTTTTTCTCCTTTTAAAATATTAGAAAATTTGTTTTTTACGTGATAGGGTAAAAATAATTTTACAGGGGGCTTAAAGCGCTTGTAGAAACTTGGCTTAACCCCAAAATACTTTGAAAATGCTCTAGAAAAGCCCTCGGGGGTATCAAAAACAAAATCGAAAGCAACTTCAATAATTTTTACTTTTTCATCTCTAAGCTTCAATGCTGCCTGACTTAGCCTGCTTTCGCGAATATAATCAAAAGGATTCTTTCCGGTAAGTTCTTTGAAAATCCTTCCACAGTGCCAGGGAGAATATCCTGAAATCTTTGCCAGATCATACAATGAAATTGAGCTCATCAGATGAGCAGCGATATAATCCTGCATTCGCTGTACTGCATTAATTTTTTCTATTTTATCCATATTTTACCTCTAAAACATACCATATCATGTTGGTTTAATAATTTCTTGACTTTATTTGCTTTTTTCACTTTTAAACTCGTGTTATATTATTCTTGATTATTCAAGGAGGTAAAACTATATGCGGTATTATATATCTGTTGACATGGAAGGCATTTCAGGATTGGTTGATTGGAATGACCCCAAAGAAAAAATCAGTCATTTTATGACTCAAGAAGTTCTGGCAATCATCAGGGGAATAAAAAAGAAAGATCCTGCAGCAAATATTCTGGTTTGTGATGCTCATGATAATGGTCAAAATATTATCATAGCAGATCTTCCTCCAGATGTACGCCTTATTCAGGGTCCTACCCGAGCTTATTATATGGTGGAAAATTATGAAAATCATTTTGATGCTGCCGTATTTATCGGATATCATGCACCTGTTGGAACTTGGAGAGGGTTAATGGACCATTCTTACTCAAGTTCTGCTTTCTTTGAAGTGCTGATTAATAACAATCCCGTTGGTGAAGCTGAAATCAATGCTATCCTTCTTTCTGAAGCTAATATACCCGTAATATTAATGAGTGGTGATAATGAGTTTAAAAGGTTCTCTTCATCTCATTTCCCCCAAACACATTTTGTAGTTACCAAAGAGTCCATTGGTAAATTTTGTGCTGAATTGATTCATCCTAAGTTAGTTCATCAGCAATTGGAAGAAGAGATTCAGTATGCCATAGAAAATATTAACAAGATTAGCATGTATTCTCCTACAACTCCACTCAAAGTTGAAATCACTTTAGTCAATACTTTGATGGCTGATATTGCAGCGACTTTGCCTGGTGTGGAAAGATTGGATGGTAGAAAATTAGCCTTTTCAGCTTCCAATGGAAAAGAAATGTATCGATACATCATGAGTCTTTTGTACCTTTGTATTGCTTCAAAAAAGAAATAATTTATTATGGATGATTAAAAAATATTGTTTAAAAATCTTGTTATTGATGGGGTATGCCGTGAAATCACCAGCATATATGCTTAAAATGTTTTTTTTAATTGTGTTATTTTTTTCTTTTTATTCCAATCCTTTGATAACCATGCATCAACCATTGGCTGAAGCTTCTAAAATGATGGTTTATCGTTCTTTTGCTTTAAGCCCAAAAAAGGACTTCCCCCCAGACTATTATGGTTTTAATACTAATATTCTTGGTGGTCCTGCCTGGCAGGATCAAAGCTTTATTCATGTAATAAATAAATTCAATCCCTTGCTGATGCGATATCCTGGCGGAACTGTTGCAAATTATTGGGATTGGAAAAAAGGTTTTGTTATGGACAATTTACCTGAGGATACTCCGTTGGGACTTAAAAATATCAAGATGAAAGTGTCTGCCACGCTGGACGAGTTTAAAATTGCTTCAGACCAGTCTGGCTTCACCCCTGTCTTTGTTTTGAATATGGAAACTTCCAGTCTTGACTATCAGATGGAAATGCTTCGATATGCCAAAGCTATAGGATTGAAAGTCCAGTATATTGAATTGGGAAATGAATTTTACTTTCAACACACTCGTCAACTTCGCAAGAATTTCCCTTCAGGTAAAGCATATGCTGAGATATCTCATCAGTGGGCAATGAGAATCAAAGAAGAATTTCCGGATGCTTTAATTGCTGTCCATGGCTTGATTGATCCAAGATCAGCTACTGAAAGGCCACGAAACAGAGTTATGGAAGAATGGAATTTATCTATGAAAGAAACTGTTGAAAATAGCCAATGGATTGATGCCATAGCTTTACATATTTATATCCCCAATACCATCAAGACTGAAGATGAATTAACGAATTCGAATAGTCTTCAAGAGATTATAAGTCAGTCATATCTTGGACTGGAGTCTTTAAAACAAACAATACCCAAATTACCTACAAATAAAAAAATCTGGATTACTGAGTTCAATTTAATGGATCAGCATCAAACTATTCATTCTCGATGGATTCATGGGGTATCAGTTGGATTGCAGCTCCTCTCATATTTTGAGATACAAGAGATTGAAATGATTTTATATCATTCACTTATTGGGCGATCTGATTTTACTGCTTTTTTCAAAGACAGCGATGGGCTTTATTATGGATATCCTGAGTTAAAATCTAAACCCTGGAGCCTTTCAGCAACTGGGGTAGTTCTTAAGGAAATTTTTAATTCCATGAGAGATGCTGAAAAGTTTCAAGCAATTGGGCTTCATTGTATTGATTTTAATTCTTCTCTAGATCACGATATTTTGGCATATCGATTTGAACAGGGATTTACTCAAAATCTAGTTATTATTAATCCTTCTCCTAAAATGATTCATTTTAAACCCCCTTGGATAAAACCAAATCAACAGTGGATTCAAAGAGGTGTTCATGCCGATCCTTACATGGTTATCAGTAATGATGAAAAAAATATTGAGCAAACCATTCTGAAAGCAAGTTCTTTGTATCAAATTCAGCCTTTTTCAATCAATGTGTTTGTTAATGAACCGTACCCTTGATAAGAAAATCAGTTTTTATTGATATTTTCAATATTTGTTTTATCCTAACTCACAAAGGATAGCATTGGTTTTTCTATATATGATTTTGGAGGGATGATTTTATCTGATGAGTCGAGTCATTCATTTTGAAATTAGTGCTGACAATGTTGATCGTGCAGTGGCATTTTATCGGAAAGTTTTCGATTGGTTTATTGAAAAATGGGATAGCCCGATAGAGTATTGGCTTGTTACTACAGGACCTGACCATTTACGTGGTATTGATGGGGCTATCTTAAAAAGAGTTTTGCCTTCTGGTTTTAGCACTATCAACACTATCTCCGTTGATAGTATTGAGATGATGGTTAAAAAAGTTATCGATGCTGGCGGCGCTAAGTTTACAGAAATTGAGACTATTCCAGGAATTGGACAATTCTGTTATTGCACTGATACAGAGGGTAACCATTTTGGATTGATGCAATCTTTTTCTGAATCTCGCATTAGCAAGTAATTATTAATAAATTTCCGGTATTCAGCACAAAAACTAAAATCGTTCTTTGACATAAGATGTCCATTTTTTTGGAATTAAGGAATGATGGAAAAATATGAGATGTTTGATTTCCTTTTTATTACTACATAGAAAAATAGTATATTTTTTTTATTTTCTTCT
>CAZMFK010000120.1:0-5347 GCA_964565545.1 uncultured Caldisericota bacterium
TTGGTTTTTATCAGTTTAAGCCTAACCATATATTATCAAATCCAGCTGACAAGACTAACTCATGATATCGCCCGAATCTCATCTTTAGCTGAATTTGAGCAACCTACGGATACTCAGCGAAAAATTGACGAACTGATCAACCGCTATGCCCAAACATCAGCGTTTTCAATGAATTTAACTGATTACACTGTATTTCAATACCAAATAACCGAGACACCTTTCCCCAATGGTTTGGAAGTTATTGAAGTACGAATCCAATATGCTGGCCTTGTTTTTCCCATGGTAGGCAATATACAAAACAGAACCTATCTGGCATACCCAAAAACAAATTCCCTGCCTGCACCATGAAAAAAGTCAAAGTATTCCGGGACAGAGAATTGCTTTGGGCTGAAGCAAAAATGGTTCAGTATCCCTGGGAAGCCATGAAGGGCTTATTGGGAAAAACTACTATGACCGATGAAGAGCTGATGATTTTTCCCCATAACAACAGCATTCACACCTTTTTCATGAAAATTGGGATAGATGTTGTTTTTTTGGATATCCATTTTAGGATAATACAAGCGATTGGACCGTTGAAAGCATGGAAGGTCTGCACTTGCCGATCCGCCTATTATACTCTTGAAATGAAAGAAAAAATGATTCAAAAACATCAGTTACGAATAGGCCAGACCTTATGGTGGGAAGAAGATGGCCAGATCACTATTGAATTTGCTCTTATTATTGCAGTCTTTATTTTAGCGATGGTAATAGCTATACCCAATCTGCTGAGGATTTTTCAGTTATATGTGTCTCGTTTGCTGATTTACATGTCAGATATCTGATGCTTGATCAGATAAAGTTTTTTATAACATAATCCGAATTCATAGCAAAAAGAAGTGAAGCATAATTTAAACTGAAACCTAATATATCTCCGGTTTGCAGGTTGCCTGCTTCTTCAACATCCAAAACCAGATGATCAGAAGATGCTCCCAGAATCTCAACGCCATGTCTCAAAGGGCGAATATGGTGAATATCTGTATCCAGGCGACCGATGTTCAACAGCGCTCTTTTGCGCTTACCGCGATCCTTAAGATGCATATTTTCACCAAATGCATTGTGAGCAGTTAAACCAGATATTCCGCTAGGCTTGACAGCTATTTCAATAATCTCTCCATAAAGCGTAAAACAATCCTGGTGACAGTTTGGAATAGCATGCGATTTGATGGCATCTACTCCCATCACTATTGCTTCACCTATTCGGACGTGATTAATAACATCTGGCAAGCTTTGATTCAGCATTAAAGGTATCAGGTTGGATCCTCCTCCAGAAACCAGAGGTTCTTTCGCAAAGCATTTTTTAAAAATTCTTTGGGCTTGATAAAGAAAGGAAAGGTTTTCAGGAGTAGGAATCAAGCCAGCAAAACAAGTGGCATTAGTGCCAAAGCCCAGAACTTCTAAACCTTTGAGTGAAGCAACTGTATTGAGAAAATCTGAAAAATTTTCCATGAGTATTCCTTCTCTCAAATCTCCCATCTCTATCATGATGATGATCTGGTGGTTAATCTTCTTTTCCATAGCCTGCCAATGAAGAGCTTTTGCGACTGATAGGTCGGATTGCATACTGATTTGAGCTAGTTCTGCG
Source organism: uncultured Caldisericota bacterium (assembly GCA_964565545.1). Lineage (GTDB taxonomy): Bacteria > Caldisericota > Caldisericia > UBA6126 > UBA6126 > T3SED10-260. The sequence goes on from CAZMFK010000120.1 coordinate 1,622, forward strand.
ACCTCATCAACTTCGCTTAAGGCGGGGGTGCGTATCAGCATGAAAGGTCCTTTAATGCCGTGAGTCACCATTCGACGTAAGTCGCAGATCCTTGAATCTCCAATGGAGTGCGAGTATCGTTGGAATAATTGGGCTATCGTGGGATGACCCATGACGACTTTGCTAACAGGAGTCAGATCCAAATGGCAATCCAGGCAAAGCTGGCGAATAACTGCAAGGTTATGCTCCAGTTTTTTTAAGTTAATGTTGATAAAGGGTGTTTTCATGAAAATTTCCCTGTAATTGAAGGCACCAGGTGCCATAAAAAGTATGCCATACCAGCGGAAATAATGAAAATACCAGCAACTGCCCACTGAAAAAAAGCGAGAGGAAAGATCTGAATCAGAATATGATGCTGGGGATCAAGAAGCCAGTGCTGATTAGTAAAGGATACTTGATGAAAAATCCAGAATAGCGGAGGGAAAAAAAATAAAATCAAGCATAATGAGATAAAAAACAAGCCAATTAGCCAGTTTCCTGTAAGTTGAAGCCTTTGTTTTTCCAGGGAAGGAGCAATTTTTATGCCAATAATGAGCAAAATGGCATATAGTATGCCCAGATACCTATTAATCCTTAACAACTGACTCACATCATCCATATGCAGGACTTCTTGTGGCGTAAATGCTGGCTTGCCGCTTTCCAGCCATACCTGGATGGATAATCCTTGTTGCAAGGAAAGGCTTATTCTCTTGGCAATCTGATCCCGATCCGAGGGAGAAAGACGCTCAATAGGGGCTTTTTTGACTAAAATTCCAATCGTTTTGTTAGAATATGAAATCAACATGACATTGATGCTGATAAAAAATAAAAACGATGCCACAATCGCATATAATCTCCATGCTTTCTCATTCATGGGCTTTGATCCATTTTCTCTGAAGAGAACAACTCAGTTCGCATCCAAGCAAAAGAATGATCATAGTGTAGTTGAGCCATATCAACAAAATAACTGCCGTTAAAAGCGATCCATACAACAAATTTCTCATTGAAAATTGCTGAACATAAATTCGATAAGCCCATCGGGCGAGTTCTCCTGCCAGCGCAGCAAACAGTGCTCCACAAAGGGCTGCCAGGGAACGAACCCGTATTGCGGGAATTACTTTATAAATTAGAAAAAAGCTTAAAAGCAACAAAGCCAATTGCATAAGGTAGATTAAAGTACCGGGCAATTGTGAAAAAAAGCGGTAAGAAGAAAGGTAAGACCAGGAGTTTGAATTCATGAACAACAAAACCATGTTGGTTATTAAAAAGGTAAGCAGGGCAGATACCATCAAGAGAAGCATGAGTCCCAACCCTACCATTTTGCTGATCACAAAATGTCTTCTTTTGCTTAGTTCCCATATTTGATTGAATGAATTTTCAATAGCTGAAAAAAAGATTAACAATGACCAAACTAAACCAATGATGCCAAAAAATGTGGAACCAGGAAAGCTTTTTAAAGTATGGTTGATTATTTGGCTGATTGTATCAAAACCAGTTGGAGTAAATTGCTGAATCATGGCCAATATCCATTCGGTGGCTGTAGCATTTGATTGCAGAAACAGACCAAGAAAAGAGATAAACAGGACCACAATGGGGATAAAGGTAAGAAAAGCATAATAAGATAGTGCAGCTGCTTTCATGAAGCCATAATTTCTGTAAAAGCGATGTAAAGTAATCACCCATATAGAAGTTTTGAACTGGTGACTAAAAAACAGCTTTACTCGTTCAAATCCAAAATAGTGCCAGTTTCCATGAAACATATCCGCTCCGCAATATTAGTGATATGATCTCCTGTTCGTTCTATTTGCTTGGATATGGAAATGATTTTTTCAGCGGTAGGAATTGTTTTTGGATCTCCCATCATATAACTGAGCAGTTCTTTCCATATCTTTTGATGAAGCTGATCAAGCAGATCATCTTTTTTTGCAGCTTCTATGGCCAGGGCAGTATTTTTATCCTGAAGAGCCTGCAGCACTTGAGAAAGCATTTCAAAGCATATCTTGTTCATCCGCGGGAGATCAATATAGGGTTTTATAGGAGACTCCGGGATTAATTGCAATGCAATTTTCCCAACATTATGCATGAGATCGCCCATTCGTTCCAAATCGTTGCTAATGAAAAGATAGGACAAAAGCCAGCGTAAATCTTTGCCCAAAGGCTGGTGAAGGGCAATAGATGAAAAAACTTGCTGGTTGATGCAGTTTTCCATTTGATCTATTATTTCTTCCAGATGCATAGAGGACAAAACCAGATTTTCATTGGATTGGAAGAAGCCTTCAAAAATTTGTGATTGAAATTTGAGTAGGACTTGTCCCATTTTAATAAGCTCATTTTCAATTCTTTGAAGAATATAATCAAATTCTTCTCTTCCAGGCATTATTTCTCCTCAAACGGTTTTTTCACCACGCTCAATAAAAGCTGAACAGTGTATTGTGCGTCTCCGATATCAATCATTTCGCAAGCGCTATGCCCATATCGGGTAGGAATAGACAAAGTTGTAGTAGTAACTCCACTTCGGGTGGTTTGTATAGCTCCTCCGTCCGTTCCTCCAAAAGGAAGGACTTCAAACTGGAAAGGAATACGATTCTCCTCTGCTTGTTTGGCTAACCATTGATTGAGACGGTGGTCTCCTATCATGGATCGATCCTGGAGCTTAATTGCAGGCCCAGCTCCAAGTTTCATAGGAACTCGTTTGAATCCTTTGGGATGATCCTGAAAACCTGTAGCAGTAATATCCACAGCAATAGCAAGTTCTGGATTGATCCCATAAGCAGCTGTGGTGGCACCAACCAGACCAACCTCTTCCTGTGCGGCAAAAACCAGATACACATCATAATAGGGCTGTGAGCAATGTTTAATAAATTCTATCAAAATAGCGCATCCAATGCGATCATCCATGGATTTGGATACCACTCGCTGACCCAGATCAGAAAAAACTGGAAAAAAAGTAGCCATTTCCCCAATCCTGACTTTGGATAAAGCATCATTTTGGCTTATAGCCCCAACATCAACGAATAAACGGTCAAAGCTGACTTGCTGATAATCCTGGAGATTTTTTGATAATTCTTCAGATTCTAAAGAAAAACAACCTATAGCACCATGCTCAAAAATAATCCTTTGATGAGGAAGTTTAATTGGTTGATGTCCCCCAACTGGTTCTACTCGTATAAACCCCTCTTCATCAATATGGGAAACCATGAATCCAATTTCATCCATATGGGCATCAAGAAGAATCTTCTTGCCGCTGATTCCCTTTTTAAGCGCAATTAAATTTCCCAGAGGGTCAGTATAAATTTGATCAACATAAGGTCGAACAATCTCCAGGATACACTTTCTAATTTTATCTTCTCTACCACTAGGAGAGGAGATTTCTGTCAATTGTTGTATTAAGTTTTTCATGTCATCCTCCTATGAAGAAATAAAATGGTTCGCATGGCTAACAAGAAGCTCTGCAAACTTGAGCGTGGCCTGATAATCATAAGGGTGCATCAAGGAATGGGGAGAATGGATATATCTTACCGGGAGAGAAATAGATCCCACTGAGCAACCTGTTCCAGCTTTGCTAAGTGCTGTGGCATCATTTCCTCCAGCTATTTTTTCTTTCCACTGAAAAGGAAGATTGTTTTCTTGAGCTAAGTTGGCCATTTTAAGCAAAAGATCTTTTTGAAAAACCAAACCATGATGAGCAATAGTAAATGCAGGCCCTTT
>CAZMFK010000121.1:0-5326 GCA_964565545.1 uncultured Caldisericota bacterium
ATATAACTACGGTAATCCACTTGAATATCATGGAAAGTGCAACCGGAAACAATAAAGTCATCTGCGTCCGGACCCAAAACAGTACTTTTTTGAATGCGTAGGGCATTTTCTTTGATTTCGCCGTTGGGTGATCGCAAACGAGCTGCAGTGGTGGAAGGTGTACTGGTGCCCTTCCAGGCGTCGGTAAGTACCGTAATGTCATAGCGAATATCATCACACTGGGCCCTTAAAACTTCGAGCAGGGCAAGGTTAATGACAGGCTCATGGGCCTTAGCTTGTCTTGGATTAGTTGTTAGACGCACATCGCCAGGAGTGACAAAGCCAATATTATAAAACTGGTTGGTGGCGGAATGAGTATAGGGATAGTCCTGGTAAATCGGCTCATCGACATCATACACTCCGTTGCCATTGATATCCACGAATCGGATTTCAGAAAGAGGAGAAGTATAGGTAAAAGGTGTCAGAGGCATATCCAGATCTTTGTCAAGGATATGAACCGGAATCGTTGAAGAAGCCGGGTAATTGTAAACTTCATTTTCATGGATGACTGAAACAAAAGTATATCGCAAATCATCCTCTTGGACCCTGGGCAGGGCATTGCCGGTACCTTTACGGTATATCGGTTCATCAGCATCGTAATGGCCATTGAAGTTAGTATCGTAATAATGATACATAGAATCAAAACGCAGGGTGGGGTATGAGGCTATAACAGGATTTTGAGGGTCATTGTCATTGAGATAAAACTCATCATCGCCATAAGCTACGATCGAGTTTTTGTCGTTGTAGTAGTTGATCTCGAACCATCCAACGCGAAAAGCTCTATCAGTTCCAGGCTTGTAAGATGTATTACGGTCCCAAAAATATATTTTGTCGCGATAGCCCCCACCTTGTGTAACACGATAAGGACCCTGGGTGTTGTTGGACATGGAAGGGTCCATTCGGGCCAGAGGGCTGACAACACAACGCTCGGATATATACTGGGGATGGGATGGATCAGCAGTAACATCCGTGCGGCAGTCATTAAACACGCCGTCAGGATCCATCCAGAGCTGACCAGCATCGTCTATAACTGCATACCATTTGTGATACGCAGTGGATGTGCCTCCGCTTGCCTGAACAGACAGGTATGCATAGCCCCAGTACATGGGCTCAGTATATTTGGTGCGATCGCTTTTATTGCGAACAGGGTAAGGAACACCTGCGAGGGTTCTTGCATTATTCGCATTTGGCATCAAATAGGTTTCAGTTTCGTTATCGGAGAAATACCTCCCCCAATAACTTGCACCTTTTGGTTCCCAAGGCAAGTTTCGCTGTCCTTCAAGTTCTTTTCCGTCATCATAGAAACCTACGGGATACATATTCAAGAACATCATGGTAGCCTGTACGTTCTTTGAAGCTGCATGGGTAGTGAAAGACCATTTGCCTTGATCACCACGATAAGGATTTGAACCAAGAAAGAGTAATGCAATAACAAAAATACTCAATAATTTTCTCATCTGCCCTCTCCTTTACGCAAAGAAGATCTCAACATAAATTACCATTTCTAAATAAACCAACAACTCACCCTAATTTTTTCATTTTTTTCCAAAATGTCAAGACAATAACCTTTAAAACTCCATAAAAATATCTTGCTCAGTTCTATAGCTAAATATTTTGTGTACATCTCTTATGAATAACATCTTTTTTCATTATAAATAAATTCTTTTTGGCTTCAATCCATGACTTTTATTAATCGCGAGTAATATTGGAGTAAGCAGCTTTTCCGTCCCAAAATATTTCTGCTCGGTTGAAAATCATATCACTTGTTGAAGAAGCTTTAGAAACTTTAAATACAATTTCAGGAAAATCCCTTAGGTTTTCTTCTTCTTTGCCAAAAATATACAAACCTTGCTCCAGACGGTTGACCAATAAGCAACCATTGATGATTACAGGAGTTGAGCAACCTTTGATTTCATCTTTTTCAGATGGATTGCCTGGAAGTTGGAAAGGATAAGATTCCACTTCAAATCCATTTCGCGCATCGAAAGCATATATCCTGCCATAAACCGAACCGACAAATACAAGGGCTTGATTTTGCGTTTCAGCTATTGTCGGGGCTGTTAAAAGGAAATCATTCTGAAAGCTTTTTCTCCACCAGATATACCCGCTCAACACATCAATGCAAAGCAAACGATGGTAATCTGATAGAAAAGCCCAGCCATGATAAGTTTGGTTAAAAATAGCCGGGGGTGTCTGTTGAAAGCAATAATGTTTGCACCACAATTTTCTTACCCGCCAAATAATGGTTTCTTTGAGTGCATCCCAGGCAATCAAATCAAGCTCATCCATCTGAAATAAGTAAACTCTGCCTGCCAAACCAACAATACTCGACTGAGAGGAACGGATAAAACTTTGGGACATCACCTTTCCTGAAACTGCATCAATTTTTTTTGAACCACAGAAAATATAGGGTTGGGCATACAAAGGATAATAAACAAACTGCCAGGCGTCTACCGGTTGCCGAAAGACAGTCTCTCCTGAATCCGCATTAAGCGAAGTCAGGTAAGATCGCTCGTCAATAAAGAAGAGACGGGTCCCTTCGGATTGATCTACGTATATGAAGGTGCAACCTTTGCTACCAAATTCTTTCCTTTCCCATATCCTGGAAATCCGTTGATGTTTTCTATCCCATTGCCAGCTTTGCAGTGAATTAGCACTCAGGATGTATATATTTACTTTTTGCTCGCCAGTGTCTTCCAAAATGGGTGAAACATACACCTTGCCAGCCTCTACTGGAAGAACCACTTCGCATTTGCCCTGCATATTGTAAAGAAGAATATGCCCCATTGAATCAGTAACAACAGCATATGCTTTTCGCTGGTAAGGGTCAAAGAAAAGTGAAGGGGAAGATATTGGTCTCTTTTCGCTTTCAGTTGGAATCTGATGAGACAAAACTTTTGGTTCACGGGCTAAAGGTAATTGGTCAAGATCGTTTCGGTAGTTGGAGTAACTATAAAGGTGAGTGTGCAATGGGCGGTAGGATCTATCCTGAGTCAGCCGTTGAGGATTTCCCATTACAAATAGTCCTCTGCCTGGAACTGCTGCAAATAAAGCATACTCGGTCAAGACCAGGCCGCCGGATAAATGGGGATAATATGCGCCCTCAGTCAGGCTCAGAAGAAAAGGTTGGTGTCCTCTCATTGCCTGGACAGAGCCTTTCTGGAGCAACCAAACCTTCGCTTGCTCATCAACAATGTAATATAAGCTTCTTTGATCAATACTGAATCCAATAGGCCCTAAAAAGCGCTTCCCTTTAAGGGATACATATCCCTTCAATCGTTCATCAGTTAAAAAATGATCGTTAAAAAAAATACTATCCTCTTCGCTGGCAGGGTCAGAAGTCATTAAAGCAAAGCTCATTGCAGTTGAATCTACTGAAAGAGGAGACCTTGGCTCTCCAGGAAGGCTTCGTTGAAAAATCACTGAACCACTAAAAGCATTGATCAGAAATGCTGTTTTTGATGATAAAGCTCCCGAAACATAAGGATACCCTTTCTGAACAAAAGCTAGCGGAGCATAAAGCATACGGGCATTCATGGAACGCTGCCACTTCGTTTGGCCAGCTTCATCCAAAGCCTGAATGCTGCCATTGTCTGATGACAGAATAAAAATAAGCTCTTTACCTGCAATCAAGGATAGTGGCGAATGACAAATGCCTGTTGTGTTGATTCTGCGCCATCTTTCTGAATAGTTAACAAGGTCAAAACAAATCACTGCATCAGAGGTAATGGCTATGATACCTTCGGATTTGTTGAAACTATAATAATGCAAGGGTGCAGTCATTGGCTTTCCTAAAAAAATTTTTTGCATGGTAGCGCCATTTTCTCCACTAAACAAATATAAGTTCCCAAGATTGCTCCCTGCAGCTACAATCAATCGTTTGTTTTGTTCGAAAGTTACCAGGGCTTGATCAATAATTTCGCCCAAAGGCAACTGGACTTCCCAAAAAACTTTTCCAGTTGAAGCATGGAAAGCAGTCAAGCGACCATCCATCGACGGAACAAAAAGATATTGCCTCTCTTTCACAAGATCAGTGCAGGGCATAACAGCTCCATAGCGATAGTCTTTTTCCCATGCGAGAGTGGTTTCTGGTAAATGAAACAGGTCTTTGCGGTAATAAACTCCTGCATCCAGAAAAGTAAAATTTGTTTGAGGATAACGGAAACGTTGATGATCTTTTATTTCCCAATCAATTTGGGTAACGTAAGGGTAATCTTGTGGCAAAGGATAGCCATGATACCGTTTTCTTTTTAAATAAAAAGCGGAAGGTGTTTGTTCATATGAAAATAATTGAACCTTGCTGCTTAATGGATCCTTTATCCAGGGATTTCCCTGGAAGGTTTGCATATTTTCTTTGTGGAATTTTATCGTGTATTCAATAATAGTTGGATCTAATCTTTTTGATTTTTTTACCAATGAAACTTCTTCAAGAAGTTGCAATCCAGGTAGTATCACCAATAAACTGCAACAAAAAGCTATCGCCCTGGATTTAATCATCATCCAAAAAATAACTCTCTAAGAAACCTTTAGCAATCATATTGTAAGGATTTAAGCGCAAAGCTTCATTTAATAAATGCTTGCATTGTTGCAAATTTCTTTTCCAGCGGTGAAAACCTGCAATTTCAGTTAAAACCAGGCTTTCAATTTCTGCATTAGTTCTAAAATGAATGCTTTCTTGAAGTTCGCGGATAGCTTCTTCGATAAGCATTTTAGCCTGATGGGTTTGATTTTCTAATAACAAACTGTATGCCTGGTAAATACGACTGCGATAATATCGGAGGCGCTTGGAAGGATCCATATCGGAAGCCATAATAGCTTGCAACTTTTCTAATTTATCCTGAAATGCATCTTTTTGATCCAAAGAAAGATACATCAATATTCGGGAGAGTTCAATATCCATCCATTGCAATTCAAAAAGACCTTTTTGAGAAGGAAGCTGTTTTTCCATATTTTGTAAATATTTTTCGTATTCTCTGATAGCTGATGGATAATCTTTTAACTCCAAAGGTATTAAGCTTTGATCATGGTAGTGAAATATTTCCGGCACCTGAAGCAAACCATTCAAGCTGGTTTGGGCTATGATTTCATAACGTCCATCGTGGTTCAAATCCTCGATTTTTATCAAAGCATAGTTCTCAGCCATGCTAAGAGGCAATTCACGAATCTTTAACTCCTGGATGGAAAAAATCCGAAGTCTTTTTCCAGCTTTTGAACGAACCGTCACTGCTATTTCCAGATTGCCATCCAGATCTAAATCCAATACTCCCCGAAACATGGTTGCATCGGT
>CAZMFK010000122.1:0-5314 GCA_964565545.1 uncultured Caldisericota bacterium
GGAAGAGCAAAGGGCAAAGATAAGCCATACTGCTATGATGATGCGCTGTTTCATTGTCGAACTCCTTATCAAATAAAGCTAAATGCATATTATAGATGATTTTTTTGGTTTCCATAGTAAAATCTTTTTTGTTTGTATTTTTGAACGAAAGGAAGAAAGAATGGACGAATTTAAATTTGAGATAACAAAAAAGATGGGCATTTTATCTGAAAATGCCAAAGGTTGGACCAAGGAAGTTAATATGGTGAGCTGGAATGAACGCAAACCAAAGCTGGATATACGCGAATGGTCTCCGGATCATGATAAAATGGCTAAAGGAATTACCTTAACTCATGAAGAAACAGAGCAATTAATCGAAATTCTAAAAAATCTGGACCAGGGAGATTTTGATTCTGGCAAATAATCATACTATTTAAAAGTATCTATTTGCCATTGTTTTATAAGGTGAAAACGCTGATCCAGAAGAAGCTGTATGTAGTCAACTTCGAGTTCAATCATTTCCAGGTCATTCTTTCTGAACCATTCTGAAAGCCAGGCAAAACGTAGAGCCAGGACCAGATCAATTAAGCTTGACCAGCTTTGTTTATTGGCAAATCCATTTTTTCTTAATTGGCCGATAAATTCCAGGGATATGGGATATAACAAAGCATTGGGATGCTCCATGCCCAGACAGCCTAACATATTGGCTACATCATACAAGTATGGCTTGAATCCTGTAAATTCCCAATCAATTACCGACCGAATAGTTTGTTTGCCCCAAAGGATGTTGAGGGGATGAAAATCGCCATGACAAAAAGTTGTTTCCACTCCGGACAATAGTGGAAAAAGACTATTTTTTAAGTGATTCAATGCAGGGATTAATTGCTGATAAACTTCGGGGTGATAATCTTGAATGCTCTTCATCAGCTTAAAAATGTATTCATCAAGAGGAGGAATATCTCCTTCTTTATCAAGCGATACCAGTCCAGCACTGCACTGCTTCAATTCAAGGAGAAAGTTAGCCATAGCATGACCTCTCCAGGAATCTGAAAGGTAATCTGGGCGAGGAAGGGGCTGAGTTTTGAGGTATGGAGTCAACATCCAGTGTTTTCCTTCAACAAAGGATACATCTTTGCCATGAATGTTTTTTTTATATGGAACTATCTTGAAATGAGGATTTTGTTTCTTTAGTTGATGAAGGTAAATGGCAATTCGCTCTTTGCGCAAAACATTGCTTTGAGCTATTTGTTCCAGTATGAAAAATTCGCCCCGCTGGTCTTCGATCACCATGCGATATAGGGAACGCTCGGGACTTCCAAAACAAAAAGCTTGCGGAACTATTCTAAAAAACACTACATCCCAATAAGCCAATAATGTTTTTATGTTTTCTTTGACCATTGCTTTAAAGATATAGCATCCTAAAAGCCAATAGCAACAATTCATGACAGGGGGTCATTTTTCGATATAATTGAGCCATGAATAAAATGCCAATTTTTGAGAACCTGGAGCTCATGAAGCAAGCTTTAACCCATCGCTCATTCTTGCATGAACACCATCTCCCCCTGCAACAATCCAACGAGCGGTTGGAGTTTTTAGGAGATGCTATTTTAGAGCTTTGGGTACGGCATCAACTTTATGAACGGTATCCCGAATTTTGCGAAGGTGATTTATCTATTATCCGCTCCAGGATCGTATGCAGATCCTGTCTTGCCCAAATAGCCCGAAGCATAGACCTGGGGAAGTATCTTCTTCTTTCCAGCGGTGAAGAGAAATCCGGTGGTCGTGACAATGACACTCTGCTAGCCAATGCTTTTGAAAGCCTTACAGCAGCGCTCTATCTGGATCAGGACTACACTGCTGTCAATGCCTGGCTGATGGCGATTATGACAACTGTTTTGATCAACATTGCTGACCAAAAAAGGTTTAAAGATACCAAAACTATATTTCAGGAGATGGTTCAGGAATTTTATCATGAGCTTCCTACCTATCATTTATTGTCAGAAAAAGATACAGAAACAGGAAAAGTCTTTTCGGTGGCGGTAAAAATACAGGGCAAGCAAGTCAGCAAAGGATCTGGCAAAACCAGGCAAAAAGCTGAAATGGAAGCTTCTCGCAAAGCAATAGCCATTTTAAAGAAACGCCAGATGGTATTAGATCATTGAGTTTTTTTAGCCAAGCTTATAATTTAATTAAACTTATGATTTTTTTGTTTAATCCTTTTCAAAGGAGGCATAAAATGAAAAATCAGTTTCGATTGACTTTAGCGTTGATTATCATTGGGTTTTGTGTTTTTTCTGCTTGCCCTCCTTTTTTGGAAGCTTCTCCTGATCAGATGCTTTTTTATCTACCCCGACTGGAAACGAAAATCGTACCTCCCAATGCCAATGAAATTGCATTTTATACGTTTACCTATCACATCACGGAAAACCATAAGGATGATGAATGGATTGAAATTCGATTTCCTCCAGGGACTCACTTTGAGCCTCCGATCCCTGAGAATCGATCAGACAGGCAGAAGCGACTTTTAGAAATCATCGATGCATTAACCTTTGCAGATGATATTGCTACTATTGACTGTTTTGCATTGCAAGGAATCCCTATCCTCACATATCAGGAAGATGGAGCTGTAGACATACGTATAACTTTTCCCTTAGCAATGGACCCCTTTTCTGATAGATGGAGAACACTGACTGTCCATATTAGCAAAGAAGCTGGCATCGCTACTCCACCCATGACTGGTGACTACCAATATGCAATGCGGACCCAGCATAACGATAAATGGCAGGTATCCCAGATCCAGCACCTTATAGCACTTGAACCAGGGCAGGTCCGTTTGCGCGTCGATATTCCCTATGTCTCCATGAATTCATCGTATTCTATTGACTTCATTTTGGAGTCTGGATTTCTAAATCCTGATAGCCCATTGCTAATCATTTTTCCTCCCGAAATGAGCTTTCCGCAAATCAACAACAATCAAGATATAAAAATCAACGGGGCAGATGTTTTTTTCTTACTCAGTGAGTATAATGAATTTCTGCTTTATCCCTCTATCGATATAAATCATCAAGATGTAGTAAAGATTGAATTTTTAGTAGAAGCTGGTTTGCATAATCCTTTAGAGGAAAGCGAGTTGTCTGTCCGGATTCATTTTTTACTAGATGGCTCAATGATTTCTTCCAACTCTGTCTTAATATCAAAAATTCCCTATCCTCTGGTTTCAATTGTTATTGATCCCATTGATGCCAGCGATAAAGTAGACTATTTAGTCAAAATTGTCTTTGATGAAAATGATCTACCCCAAAGTGACGATGCCTTTGAAATCAATTTGGGAGTAAGAGGCCATGTTTACCAAGAAAAAGCTGGTAAAGAAATTAGGTCTATATTTGTTTTTTTCTTTTGGGATTGTAGCGTTTCCCCGGGTGTTTATACTCTTAAGTTCAAATGGAGAAATAAACTGGCAACCTGCTTCTATACCATTCCATGGCAAAAATAGGCTTATATAGGCTTGTTTTTCTTTAGACTATCCTCTCTTCTCAAAATTAGTTATATTTTTTCTATCTGAAATTTGATAAAAAAAGTAAGTAGATTGATTCTTAAAGAAAGGCATAAAAAGGAATGAAAACACTTATCATCTACCATACCAAGTATGGAACAACACAGCAATATGCGCAATGGCTATGCGAAGACTTGAAGGATGCTGATCTCTTCAGTATGAAAGAAAGATCACAGATAAACCTGAACCATTATCAGCAGATAGTGATTGGAAGCCCGGTATATATGGGCAGAATAAGTTTGAGTAGTTTTTTGGTCGGCCAGTGGATGAAGCTCAAAGCGAAAAAAGTATATCTGTTTGCTGTTGGCAATATGCCTGCAGATAGCTCTGAATCAATTCAATCTTTTAATATACTACCTGAAGAAATCCGCGAAGGCTTGCAAATGTATCTGAAATTGCCCGGGAAAGTAGATTTTAGCCGATTGAATTTTTTTGATAGGTTGATTTTGAAGCGCATGGGTGCTAAAAATGAGGATAATACTGACCGGAAGCTGTTGAAGCCCCTGATTGGATCGCTATTTAAGTGAGTTCCTCCCTATCACTGATTGCTTCGATAGCTTTGGTGCATCTATTAGCAGTGATGACTCCAGGGCCGGATTTCTTCATGGCTGTGCGAAATTCATTGCTTTACAACCGAAAGATTGGCTTTTTTACCGCTATTGGCTTTGGGCTGGGCGTTGCAGTGCATGTTTTGTACTCGGTTGCAGGTATTGGGCTTCTGATTGCTCAATCTCCCCTCCTCTTTCAGATCATCAAATATCTCGGGGCTGCATATCTGGCTTATATAGGCATCAAAACCATAGGGAGCTCTTCGGGCAAAGTCAGTTTTGATATCGCTGAAAAGGCTAAAAGCATCAACCCTGCAGGTGCAGTAAAAATTGGCTTTCTGACCAATGTGCTCAATCCCAGGGCCACGCTCTTTTTTATGAGCTTGTTTGCCTATATTATCAAGCCGGATACGCCTCTTTGGGTTCTGATTGCCATTGGGGCCATTATGGTGGTGAATACTTCGCTTTGGTTTACGCTTGTGGCTATCTTCTTTTCTCATCAGTATATCCAGAACCTTTTTCAGCGAAGTCAGCGTTTTTTTCATCTTGTGCTTGGGGGGATACTTGTCTTAATGGCACTATTGCTCGCGTTCTCTGGTAAATAAATATATGCTATGTCCGCAATGTAACCTTTACAGCCATACACCTTGCCACGGGGACGGGGTTATTGACAACTTTTTAGCTAGCGTTTATGGTAGTTTATGCTGATTGATTAAAATACTATTAAATTAAACTTAGTATAGGAGAGAATTTTATGGATGCAAACAGAATAAGATTAATAAAGAGTAATCTGGAGACTATCGAAACCAAGGAACTTTTTGATATCTGGATGGAAAACGATCGCAAAAAAAGGTCTCCAGAAGCCTTTGAAGCTATTACCCAACTACTCACTGAAAGGGGACTTGACCTAAACCTTTTTACCCAGAACACCTTTCAGAAAGAAAGCAAAGAAGAAATAACATATGCTGGCTTTTGGAAACGTCTGGCAGCACATTTCGTTGATTCAATAGTCTTATTTGTTTTTCATGCAATTCTTGCTTATGGCTACTATCTGTTTATATTTTCCAAAATTTATTTGGAATTTGAGACTCTTCCAACTGCTCATTTATTTGGTTTTTACTTTCTCAGCTTTATCATTTCCTGGCTTTATTTTGCAATAATGGAAAGCTCAAGCCGTCAGGGGACCTATGGGAAAAACATCGTGGGTATTAAAGTGACTGATATCTATGGGGAT
>CAZMFK010000123.1:0-5254 GCA_964565545.1 uncultured Caldisericota bacterium
CTTTCAAAAAATGCATGATATTCCATGTGCTCATCAAAGTTGAAATAAGCTATATTTTGGTAATGCGTACGAGCAAATTCCTTTAAAGCCCAGGTTTTGCCCACCTGGCGCACCCCTTTTAAAATCAAAGGCTTACGATAAGGGGAGTTTTTCCACTTCAATAAGCGCGAAAGAATTTCTCTATTCATCCCATACTCCATGGTCAACGCACAAATATATACATAATAATGTGATAAATATCTCATAAACACAAATAATTCTGTGTAGATTTTCACAAAAAGCAAGTCCCCTACACCATCGAGGCAGGGAAATTTGTCGACTGCCAAGCGACCATATCTTAGCTTCAGGGATGGGCGGGGTCTTAAGTTTACCCTCCCATTTTCAACTTTGGAGCAATTTTACTTTAAACTTTGGCGGAAAAGAGAACCGTCCCAAAGGAGGCAAATGAGACGGAGGGACGGGGGTTGTGACTCATAAATTATTTTCCCTTAGCGTTAGAATCATAATCCTCCAGTATCCCCTGGAGCTGGGAGAGAGCATAGAGGGGGATGTTGATGAGCCAGGATTCGTTGCGAAAATCGGATAGCGAGGTTCTGAGGGCTTTTTGGCTTTGGTATTTTTGAACAAAGCTTTTCAAACTTTTAGCTTGAAGGTTTTCGTTGGCTTTTACCTCCAGTGGATAGATCTCGGAATTCCATTGGAACACTAGATCGACTTCCGCTGTTGCATTGCTTGCGGTCCAATAATAGAGCATCATTTGAGGTAGGGCTTGCAACTCCTGCAATGCATATTGCTCGGTCAGGGCTCCTTTAAACTCAGTAAAACAGCGATGCCCTTCCAGGAGTGATTTGGCATCCAACTGGCTCATCGCTCCCAGTAGCCCTATGTCGAGTAAATACATTTTGAAAGCTGAGTTGTCCTGGTAGGCAGACATTGGGAGACCCGGCTTTTCGATACGATGAAGTTTTCTGAGCAATCCAGCATCCTGGAGCCACATCAGAGCAAGCTCAAATTCTTTAGCTCGAGCTCCTTCACGGATCAAGCCATAGATAAACTTGCGGTTTTCTCTGGCAAGCTGGGTGGGAATGGACTGCCATATCAGCCGTAGCCTGGGAACTATTTCCGTTGGTGCATGCTTGGAAAAGTCTTGTTCGTAGGCTTCCAAGAGGTTGACTTGCACTCTTCTTGCTTCCTGTAAATCATGGGTTTCTAAGTAGCGGGAAAGAACCTCCGGCATTCCTCCCACAAAGATATACTCTCTGAGCAGGTTTTCCAGGGCAGTTTTGAAATGTTTTATCATGCTAAAATCCCTGCTTTGGAGGAGCTGGACGTAGTTGCTATGCCCCAGGGCCTCAAGGAATTCGAGGAAAGTCATGGGAGATAGATCCATGAAGTCTACCTTGCCCACAGGGAAGGAGGTCCCTGGATGCAGGGTGATGCCCAGCAGGGAGCCTGCGCAGATGATGTCATATTGGGGAGCATTTTCGTTAAAGTATTTCAGAGAAGTTAAGGCTCGAGGTACTTCTTGCACTTCATCAAAAATCATCAGGGTGTTTTCAGCCTGGATGGGCACTCCAGCTTCGATTTGAAGGCCTTTTATCAAACGTTCGTGGTCAAGATCTCCATTGAACAAGGCTTCCATACGGGCATTGTTGTCAAAATTGACATAGGCCAGGCGTTGGTAGTGCTTTTCTCCAAAAGTTTTCATGAGCCAGGTTTTGCCTACCTGTCTTGCCCCCTGGATGATCAGGGGCTTTTTGTAAGGGCTTTGTTTCCATTGGACTAGTTGCTTTATGGCTTCACGGTGCATGCTTTGCTCCTTGCCTGTCTCAGCTTTCTTTGCTTCTTAGTTTACTCATCAATTTGCAAAAGTCAAAGGACTTTTTGTATTTGTGACTGCAAAAGTCAAAGGACTTATGAGCTGAATGAGTCGAAGGAACGATTTTGAAACGAAATGTCGCAAATGCTACCTTGTTCGAAGGATATTTTTTTTGGTGTAACTCCTGGAGGCTTTGAGGGGTATAGGATGCAAAATGATTATAGGGAGGGAAGTATGAGAAAACAAAGTTTGTGCCTGGTCTTGGCTCTGATGCTGACTGTAGTAGTGTTTGCAATGCCTGGATCGGATTTTGCGCAAGGGGAAGAAAAGCCGATTTTCCTGCCCGAGCATATTGCGCTGGCTCAGGCTTATCACGAAGAACAAAAAGGGATTTCCTTTATTATATATCATCAGGGCAAGATGGTCTACGAAGCCTATTCAGGGGGAGGTTTTTCTCGAAGGCCCCATGAGCTTGCCAGCGGGACAAAGAGTTTTTCAGGCGTGATGGCTGCTTTTGCTGTGCAGGATGGCCTGATGCAGTGGGACGAGTTGGCAGTGGAAACGCTGCCCGAGTGGGAAGAAGATCCTCTTAAATCCACTATCACGATTCGCCAGCTCCTTTGGCTGAATAGCGGGATTAGCGGAAAAAACAAGGCAGGCGACGTACCCTCCTATGAGGAGGCTTTGAAAGCTCCTGCCCTTTATAAGCCTGGCCTGGTGTTTATGTATGACTCAGCTCCCTTTCAAATCTTTGGAGAGATCATGCGCAGAAAGCTGGAGCCTTTGGGGATGGACCCTCTGGCTTATCTGAATACTAAGTTGTTCCAACCTTTGGGAATTACCTATCGCTATTGGAGAAGGGACAAGGACGGTAATCCGCATTTGCCCTCCGGAGCTTACCTGACTGCCCGGGACTGGGCAAAGTTTGGGGAGTTTGTACGTATGGAGGGGCAGTGGGATGGGAAAGTCCTGCTTGATCCGCTTTTGCTGGCAGAGTGTTTTGTGGGCTCTACAGCTAATCCTGGCTATGGCTTGACCTGGTGGCTCAATAGAGAAATTTCCAAAGAAATCAGGGAAAAAAACCCTATGATAGAGCGAAATTATTTCTGGGATAACCCTGCGATTCCCAAAGATTTGGTCAGAGCTGCGGGGGCAGGAGGACAGCGCCTTTACATCAGCAAGTCCGCGGAATGGGTAGTGGTGCGGCAGGCCGTGGGGATCAAGGAAGCATTGAAAAGGGGTAGCGAGTTTAATGATGCAAAATTTCTTTCCCTCTTGTTGACGGGGGAGTCATGAATAGCTGATAAAATGAGCCGGAGTGAGACGGAGGGACGGGGGTTGTGACTCATTCGGGAAAAGATGCAAAGTCTTTGATCCCGTGAGTTATTTTTATGAAGGGAAATGTCGCAAATGAGACAAGTCCCTGAGTACCTGTAATTATTCTTTTTGGCAGGTTTGACGCTATTTAAATCGGGTCTTATAATTTTTCCACTGATGAAATTTGTTGATTAAGGGGGTGTAGATATGGACAAAAATAAGCGACCTGTTGGAAGACGAAAACGTATAGGCATGGGAGTTGGCGATGTGCAGCGACGTGGAGATGGCCTGAGTGGTAAAACGGGTGGTCCGGTCGGTATGCCCGGTGGCTATGCGGACCGCATGGAAAAGCAACCCTATCAGCCAGGTCAATCTTCGGGCTCGGGATCGGGTTCGGGTTCTGGGTCGGGCAATTCCTCTTATCAAAAACCCCCACAGAATATGTTTGGAGGTTCGTCTGGCGGTGGTATAGGATCAACAAACACGGGTTGCGCAAAATATGTGGTTTTCCTTGTTATCGCAGTTGTCTTTATCTATTTTGTGCATAGCTGTTATACCAATAGTAGAAAAGATACAACGGGTCTCAATCCGCCACCCGGCCAGTCCAATCAAATCACCAATTCCACCTTTGATACTGGAGCCTATCCGGTGAATACGAATGTGTCCAGATCAGCTCGTGAGAAGTTTACTGCCCTGAAAGGAAATGGTCTGGATACTGCCACTATCATGGTGTATCTTTGCGGCTCGGATCTCGAAGCGCAGGGCGGTGCAGCGACCAGCGACCTTCAGGAAATGATGTATGCTGAGATCAACGATAATACGAATATTATTGTAGAGACGGGCGGTAGTAAAAAATGGCAAAATAACATGATTAAAGCTGGAACAAACCAGCGCTACAAATTGTCTAACGAAGGTCTGGAACTTCTGGAAGAGAATCTCGGTAAAAGATCGATGGTGGATCCTGCTACCCTCTCAGATTTTATTAAGTATAGCAAACAAAACTATCCCGCTGATCGATATATTCTGATTATGTGGGATCATGGCGGAGGTTCTCTGACGGGCTTTGGCTATGATCAACTTTTTCCAAATGACAGTATGACTTTGGACGAATTGAGGACAGCCTTGAGAAACGGGGGATGCAAGTTTGATTTTATTGGTTTTGATGCTTGTTTGATGGCTACTTTTGAAACTGCAGTTACCTTGGAGCCTTATGCTGATTATATGATCGCCTCAGAGGAAGTGGAGCCGGCCATTGGCTGGCACTATAATGGCTGGATCACTGCTTTGTCTAATGATACTTCGATTTCCACTCCCGAGTTGGGTAAAATCCTGATTGATGATTATATCAAAGAAGTTAAAGCTCAAACGCCTCAAGCCCAAGCTACCCTGTCGTTGGTGGACCTGGCGGAATTTCATGGCACGGTACCCGCTGTTTTTTCCCGTTTTGCCGCTTCTACCAAGGGGCTATTGGATGCAAAAGAGTATAAGACGGTGGCGGATGCAAGAGAAGATGCCAAAGAGTTTGCAGCCTCTGACTCTTTAAACCAGATCGACCTGATTAGTTTTGCTGAGAAAATTGGGACCAACGAAGCGACTGCGTTGATTAGGGCTTTGAAGGAGTGTATTAAATATAATCGAGCTTCTCAAAATATCACCGATGCCAACGGACTTTCTATTTTCTTTCCTTATAATAAGATGCTCACCAAAGCGCCTATCCTGGAAATTTATAAGGACATCGGTATGGATCAAAATTATAGCGATTGTGTGCGAAGTTTTGCGAGTGTGCTGGCAGGAGGGCAAGCGGTTTCCAGCGGGAGCAATAATCTCTTGAGCTCTTTGCTGGGAATGTTTACGGGTGGCAGCACCGGAGCAGGGTCTGGTGGTACAACGGGTGGTGAGATCATTGGCCAGTTGTTGAATAGTTTTTTGGCTAGCAATGATTTGGGCGGTCTTAGTGCTTTGCTGGGTGGCTCTTCCAATTGGCTTAATCAAGAAGAAGTGGAAGATTCGCTGGATTATTACACGGAAAATGCCTTTGACGCTTCTACGCTTAGGATAAGCATTAAGGATGGACAGCGGGTGCTGGCTTTGCCCGAAAAGCAATGGGACTTGATCCAT
>CAZMFK010000124.1:0-3496 GCA_964565545.1 uncultured Caldisericota bacterium
CATCTTTATAATCAGGTTGGATCATTGGGTTAGCGCAAAAAAAACAAACTTTTCTGCGTTGACGCATAAAAGGCTTTCTGCCCCCGGAAAAATTTCCAGTCCGAGGTCCCGGACGGAAGCTTCTTCCACCCTGGCGTTGCCCTTCTGGCTTATTATCAGATGGTCTGATTTGTTCATTCATGCAATTTCCTCCAATTCTTCAGGGACAAAATCATAATCTTCAAAATTCTGGTCCTGGACCGCATCGGTCATGGGATTTTTGTTTGTTGCTTCCTGAGTATAAGACACAGACTCATCGGAAGCTGCAGGAGTTCTTCGCTCCAGAGAAAAGGTGTTGGCAGCAATAACATCAGTGAACCACGCCTTCTGGCCATTTCGTTCAAAAGATTGTATCTGAAGGCGACCTTCAACAAAGACTAGCATCCCTTTGCGATAATATTCGCTGACCTTTCGAGCAAGATTGGTCCAAGAAACTACTCTCACAAAAAGAGTTTCGCGCTTCCATTCCTCATTTTGGCGATAATTTCTATCTACTGCGATTCGAAAGGAACTAACCTGTGCTCCTGATGGCGTAAATCTGGTTTCAGGATCTGCTACCAGTCGCCCAATGAGCATAATTTTATTCAACATCTGTTATACTGCTTTCTTCAGTTTCAGCTAAAGGCTCAGCTTCAGAAATAATTTCTTCCTTGGGCTCTAATTCAGTTTCAGGCTCCGGAGAAAAATCAACTTCGGAATCTCGACCTGCTGGAATCAAGGTATCCAGTTTTTCATCCTGCCGTGAAGTTAAAAGCTGTTCCTTTTTGGCAAGACGACTCTTTCGGATAATGCGCCGGATAATCATACTACGGAGAACGGATTCATTAACTCGAGAAAAGTGATTCAGCTCAAGGGGCAGGGTTTCAGGGGCATCAAAAATGAAAAGGAAATAATGCCCATCTCTTTTTTTCTGGATGGGATAGGCAAACCTTCGTTTACCCCAATAGCGAACTTCATGAATCATACCTTCATGCTGGGTAATCAGCGAGGATACCTTTTCCTTTAGGTCTCCTGCTTCGTCCTCGCTAAGCGAGGGGTCAAAAATGAAAACCGATTCATATGGCTTCAAAACAAACTACCTCCCTATGGATATTTTTATTTATAGCTTTTATAGCTTAATTGCTCATAAAAGCAGGGCAAGCTACCATTTTAACTGATTTTAAAAAAAAATCAAAATTACTTTTATTTATCTTTTTCGCTCAAATATTCAGGACAAATTTCTGAAAGCATACACTGTTTGCACAAGGGTTTTTGAGCTTTACAAACTTTTCTTCCATGGTAAACCAGAAGAGTGGCAAAATCCCCCCAGAACTTTTTTGGCAACAGCTTCATCAAATCCTGCTCGATTTTATCTCTTTGAGCTGCATTGCTAAGTCTTAAACGATGGGAAAGCCTGATCACGTGGGTGTCCACAACCACCCCCTCAGTCTTCCCGAAAGCATGGGTCAAAACTACATTAGCAGTTTTTCGAGCTACTCCCGGGAGCCTTAAAAGCTCTTCCATACTTTGGGGCACTTCTTCACGATATTGTTCAGTTAGAATTTGGGCTACTTGATGCAAATGCCTGGCCTTGGTTTTATAATAATTAACCGATCGAACCATGGTTTCGATGGCTGGGATCTCCGCTGAAGCCATAAGCGAAGGTCTTGGAAAAAGCTTAAAAAGCACTGGAGTAACCCTGTTGACCATTTCATCGGTGGTTTGTGCTGATAGCATAACAGCTACAAGCAGCTCCCATGAATTACAAAAATGAAGTCCGGGTCGTAGAGGATAAATCCCATCCAGCCGATGTAAAATCTCTTGAGCAAGGGCTTTAGCTTTCACGAACAGAAATTTCCGCTGTAGAGGCCGCAGTGCCTAAAGAATCATCAGAAATGCGAAGCGTGCCAAATACATAGCTTAGAATAGCTCCAATCACTGAAAGACAAAGTACAACCCGGACAAACCAACCCAATACAGGAATCAAAAAGAGGACTTGATACAAAGTGATTCCAGCTAAGACAGCTATCCAATTCACATAATTTTCAAGAGCATGCTTTTTGTTTCCAATCCAGTACTGGATCATTACGCCAGCAAAAATTCCAGCAAGTGTTGGAGTTATATTCCATATCATCAAACCAAAAAAGCCTATACTAAGAGCCAATTTATACCCTATCAAAGTAAAAAACAAGAAGAATACCCCCAGGCTGACTGCAAAAAGAAAGCTTAAGCCAAAAGCAATGCATAATCCAAATTGCTTATAGCCAATTGCAACAACTTTTCGAGTATGTTTTTTAAATAAGGTAACAAAGAAAATTCCTAATATGATGGAGGAAAGCCAGTTTAAAACAGCAAAAAAACCAATTATTTTAGCCCAGGGAAAGCGGGAGTGCTTTTTGGGCTTTTGAGTTTCAATGACTTCATATTTACTGTCTTTGATTTCAGCTCCTTCTTCAATAACAGCAACCACAGGAGAACGATAATCCAAAAACTGGATGAAAGCACCTTTTTTTATCTCAAGTTTAGCTTGTGCTCGAAGAGTCATCCTGCCAAGAATAGAACCAGAAACAGTACAGCTGCTGCAGGATGCAAAGACATGGTCCATCACTTTGCCCCGGATAATCAGGCTTTCTGCAAGCACATAGAGTTGCCCACGGATTTCAGCATCTTCCTCAATCACAACCTCACTACCCAAAATAAAAACATCGCCATCAACCACTCCGGATAATTTTAACTTCTCTCCAAGAACAAACACATTGCCTCCAACGCTTCCAGAAATTTGTACCTTTGCGCCAAGCAAAAAGGCATTGTGTTCAATAGAAGAATCTAATTCTATCTCCTGGCCAATAGAAAAAAGGTCTTTACCAATTTGGCTGGGGCGAATAATGATTTTGGGAGCAATAGCAAATAGATTTCGAGGGGTAGCTGGAGCTTCAATAATCAATGGGGTTTCACTGTCGCTGGAAGAGACAAATTCTGCTGCACAAACCGGTTGAAAAACAATTACAATAGCTACTCCCAAAGATAACAAAAATAGCCCTATCTTTCCCATGCTTCTCTCCTTGATAAACTGTTTAATGTTAATAAGCATAGCGAAGCTTTGACATTCATCAATATCAATCAAGTACCTTTTCTAAAAAAAACCATTGAAGGCCAATTAAGCTTTTTGCATCAAGAATTTTTCCTTCTTGGAGCCATTTCCTGACTTCATTTTTCGGCACATGGATCACTTCAATGTTTTCTTGCTCTTCCGCCCTTCCGCCACCCTGATGAATCCGATGGGAGGGATCAACTTCAACATAAAAAAGATGCAATCGTTCGGAAGAAATACCTGGAGATACATAAAAACATTGGATAAAATAGACATTTTCTGCTTGGTATCCTGTTTCTTCATATAGCTCTCTGCGTAGCGTTTGCTCAGGCGATTCTCCATTATCCACCATTCCAGCAGGTATTTCAGTGAGCCAATCTTCTTGAT
>CAZMFK010000124.1:3506-5250 GCA_964565545.1 uncultured Caldisericota bacterium
CTTGATGGCGAGAAATAGGGTAACGGTATTGCCGCACTAAAACCAACTCGCCCAACGAGGGAGCATACACTACAGCTGCCACTGCATCATCGCGAACAATCGCGGTCCTGTGGCTGATATCTGGTAGCTCCGAAGGATCCCTCGAGATGCTGATTCGGGCTTCTTCCAGAGCAATATATCCGCAGTAAAGCCATTTACGCTCAAGGATGCTGATCTTTGGCCTTTTCATGATTCCTCCGTATAGCATATTAAATAAAAAAATTATATCTTTTTTTTTAAAATATCTTGCATATTCCTGAACTTATGTATAAATAAAAAACATGAAGAGAAAATACAACAAGGTTTTTGTAGTTAAAACTTTCCGAAAAATCCTTTTTCTTCTTTTAGTGCTCTTCACAATTAAAACTATTTTTTGGGGTTGCCAGAGTCTTCCCTGGATTAAAACCAGAGTAAGCGTTAGCACCCATATTAATATTGATTCCAGTAATGTGGTAGAAGTCCATGACTTTATTAGCATCCCAAAAACCACCCGAGCTCTTCGTTTTAACATTAACTTTAACCACCAAGAGCCCTATCCCACCCAATTGGCTATTCGCCAATTAAGCACCTCTCATATCGAAGAAGAAGTATTTGACACACTTGATGATGAGTTTACTCCCCTTCCTCTTAATGATGGTTTTTTAAGCTGGAACCATTCTCCCTCATCCGCTTCATCGCTTTATGAGCTTCGCTATGAATACAACGGATTGATACAGAGCCATACGGATGTTGCTCAATTGCATTATTATTTGTGGCGCCCCTCAAAAGATATTCGCATTCAACACTGGGATGTTGAAATGCATTTGCCTCATCCTGATGATTGTTTTGAAGAAAATGATATTTTAGGGTGGTTCAGAGGCAATGTTCCTGCTTCGCTTTCGGTTTATGCTGGTCCAAGTTTGGTTTTCAAAGAAATCAAAAAAGCACAACGGGAAGATAATTACATACATCTACTATTTCCTGTCATTTTTCTTGACGATGATTGTCCTCAAAAAAAGGACTTTTCGCTCTTCAGTATTATTGAATCAGAACATCAAGCTGAAGAAACTCAAAAAAATAGGGTAAAAGCTTCACGAGATTCCTGGATGCTGGCATTCATTCTTTTAATTTTTGCTTTTTTATATCTTTACGGTCAATGGCAAAAAAATGTACACACCCTTGATAAAGAACCTGGTAGCGCATTTTCTCATGAGCTTCCCCAGGAGTATAGAGCCGCAGAATTAGGAATGATGTGGCGTTTTGGCCATCATGATGTGCGCGATATAGTAGCTACACTATTTCAGCTGGCTATTGAAGGTTATCTTTTTATTCAAGAATATGTCCTAATTATCAAAGAAAAAGACCAGGTCAGCCACAAGATGGACTACCGCTTCATTTTGACTGAAAAGCTATGGGAAAACCTTCAGCATTATGAGCAGATGATGCTTCAAGCTTTCTTTCGTCAATTTTCAGAAAACGGAAGAACGATCAGCTTGTTTGAATTACAAAAAGGGATGCATCATAAATCTTCTATCTATCGAGAGTTTTGCAAACAGTGGCATTTTGCATTAAAGAAAAGAACAATTATTCTCCGTTTTTTTGATCAAAGCGTTATTAAGCGGCAACGTTTCACACGAAATATTGCTTATATATTTCTCCTTCTGGGAATCTCATTTATCATGCTACTTTTGTTTCGCTATTCGACTGACCTGTATCTTTTTCCTCT
>CAZMFK010000125.1:0-3061 GCA_964565545.1 uncultured Caldisericota bacterium
CGATCAGTGCAATCTCCTGCTTCTGGCCAAGCACAACATTTGTTTTGATAATACGTTGAAGCGCTTTATGTCCATTTATCTCAAGTTCATTTTCTGAAATTGGAACAAAACCCGGCAAAGAGCTAAGTTGGTTTTGAGCTTCAACCGTTTCGCGAAAAAGGTTTAAATTCATGCCAGCAGAAAGATTGTAATCAATTTTTAAGTTTACCACATAATTTGCTTCGATGGGTCCATTAATGGATACATGTAATTCAGAGGCAAAAGTTCTCCAGGATGCTGGATACTGAATAGAAAAATAGGGATTATGATAAGTTTTATGAGTTCGAGGACTCAAGCTGCAAGAACTCAAAACAAATATCAGAAAAAAAAGACATATCCGAGGAAACAATAGTATGCAAGATTTTATATAGCGTTTTTTATTTCCAAACATGTTTCCTCCAGTGTTTGTGATTGTATCCGGGTTTGATTTACCGTGGTCATAAAGTTGGTATCACCGGACCATCTTGGAATAATATGAAAATGTAAATGGTTTTCTATTCCGGCTCCCGCTGTTTTCCCAACATTTAGTCCAAGATTAAAACCTTGTGGCTTCATTGCTTTTTGTATCCATTGCATAGTTTGATCGGTGAGTTTCCACCATTCGACTAATGCCTCTTCTTTTAATTCAGCAATCCTGGATATATGACAGTATGGAACCACCATGCAATGTCCTGAGGTATAAGGATATTTATTCAATACTACAAAATGAAATTTGCCTTTGTATATAATAATAGATTGGTCAGGATGACGATCATTTTGAATATCGCAAAAAACACATTCAGGCATTTTCATGCCTCTAATATAAATTTTTCTCCATGGAGCCCATAAAATATTCATCAACTTTCCTTTTATTTATTATAATAGAAGTAAAATGATTTTGAAAACGTGCAGGTAATACCGTGGGAGGTAAATAATGGCTCGAAAGCAACCACCTCAAAGAAAAACAGGGATAAATTCTTTTTGGATAGCATTAATTGGAGCATTTGTAGTAGGTGTTTTAGTTTGGATGGTTTTGTCTTTTACAAACAATAATCGTATCAGTTCAAATACAAATCAAGACCCAAGCAGCTTGGTTGCGCAGGATGAAGAGAATCTTTCTTTGAGCAAAGATGATTTGCCCATTCGTATGATCCCGATGGAAAAAAGAGGAAAAGCTCCTGATTTTACTTTGCCTTATTTAAATGGAGATAGTTTTTCCCTTTCCAGTTTAGCGGGTAAAGTTATTCTGCTAGATTTTACAGCAACATGGTGTTACTATTGTGATCTGCAGGCCCCTCAGGTCAACAAAGTCGTACAGAAATTCAAAGATAGCAATTTTCAAGCGATTGCAATCGACTGCAGAGAAAGCAAGGATGTTGTTTTAGCTAAATATCCCAAAGGAAACAAAGGTTATCCCATTGTACTGGATGAACGCGGAGAAACACTTTCAAT
Organism: uncultured Caldisericota bacterium; assembly: GCA_964565545.1. Lineage (GTDB taxonomy): Bacteria > Caldisericota > Caldisericia > UBA6126 > UBA6126 > T3SED10-260. The sequence continues at coordinate 1,471 of CAZMFK010000125.1, forward strand.
CTATGGCATCAATGGATTTCCAACATATTTAATTCTTGATTCCCAGGGTAGGGTGGCTTTTTTTCAAAGTGGATATGACGACAATTTTGAAATGATTGCATCCAATATTATTCAATACCTTCTCAAGAACGAAATATAAGTTAAAAAATGGGCAAGATTTTAGTGTAGACTGTTGTAAGATTTTTGCATGACAAAAGGAGTCAGCACAGAATGAATTGGGACAACTTAACTGAAAGCGCTCAGCGTGCAGTGATGTATGCACAAGAAGAAGCTCAGCGCTTGGGCAATGATTATCTTGGTACTGAACATCTTCTTTTGGGCATTCTTAGAGAGGGCCAGGGAGTTGCTTATCGTACTTTGACTTTGCTGGGCGTCAATTTTACTTATATCATCCAGCGAATAGAAAACATTGTCAAAGACAGTCGACAATCACGTTATTACAATCCCACCCCATCAGATTTCACACTAACTACAAGAGCTAAGCGTGTTTTGGAAATAGCCTCCAGAGAAGCTCAAATGATGATGCATAATTATATTGGCACAGAACACATATTATTAGGATTGCTTCAGGAAACAGAAGGCATAGCTGGCAAGGTTTTGTTAGAAGTCAATATTGATCCAAACAAAGGCAAAGAAGCAATAATGCAAATCATTAGTATTCCTGAAAATCTTGAAACCCCGAGGAAAAATTTTAAAGACCCTGAAAATAGATCAATCCGTTCAAAAACCCCTCATTTGGACCTTTACAGCAAAGACCTAACCAGCCTGGGTAAATTGAATAAGCTTGATCCAGTCATAGGGAGAGAGAAAGAGATACACCGGCTGATTCAGATATTATTACGTCGCACTAAAAATAATCCAGTTTTGATAGGAGACCCTGGAGTAGGGAAAACAGTCATTGTGGAAGGGTTAGCGCAACGGGTTGCCAAAGAAAATGTACCCAGCCAGCTAAAAAACAAGCGAATCGTAGCTCTTGAACTTACCAGTTTAATTGCTGGCACAAAATACCGGGGCGAGTTTGAAGATCGAATGAAAAAAGCTATGGAAGATATCAAGCGTTCTTCAGGCGAAATTATCCTTTTTATTGATGAGCTCCATACGGTAGTAGGAGCTGGAGCTGCCGAAGGTTCCATTGATGCTTCCAATATTTTAAAGCCTGCCCTGGCTCGTGGAGAACTGCACTGTATTGGAGCTACCACATATGATGAATATCGAAAACACATAGAAAAGGATCCTGCCCTTGAAAGAAGGTTTCAACCTATCTTTATTGATGAACCCTCGATTGATGAAACAATAAAAATCCTCCAGGGATTAAAAAATGCTTACGAAAATCATCATCAGGTTTTGATATCTGATGAAGCCATTGTTTCTGCAACAGAACTATCCTCCACCTATATCACCCAGCGCTTTCTACCTGACAAAGCTATCGATTTAATGGATGAGGCTTGTTCTTTTGTCCGACTAGTTAATTCCAATCTTCCACAGGAAATTACTGACATGGAACAAGAAGCTTTTCGACTGGAAAAAGCCAAAGAAAAAGCTATTCGGGATCAAGATTTTGAAGGTGCTGCCCATCTGCGAGATCAAGAGC
>CAZMFK010000125.1:3071-5242 GCA_964565545.1 uncultured Caldisericota bacterium
TTTCTGCTCATAAGGAAACCCAGCTTTGGCAGGAAAAAATGGCTAATACAAAATTTACCGTTAATGCTGACAACATAGCCTCTGTTGTCTCCCAATGGACAGGAATTCCTATCGGAAGGTTAATACAAGAAGAAAAAGACAAATTATTAATGATGGAAGAAGCCCTTAAAGAAAAGATTATCGGACAGGACCACGCTGTAGCCATCATTTCACATGCTATACGAAGAGCAAAAACGGGCATTAAGGATTCACAGCGACCTTTGGGTTCTTTTATTTTTTTGGGTCCAACTGGAGTAGGTAAAACTGAAATGGCTTTTGCCCTGGCTGAGTACCTTTTTGGAAGACGGGAATCTCTTATTCGCTTTGATATGAGCGAATACATGGAGAAATTTTCCGTTTCTCGCTTGATTGGGGCACCTCCTGGATATATTGGATACGAAGAGGGGGGACAACTCACCGAAGCAATAAGAAGGCAACCATTTTCAGTTGTTTTGTTTGATGAAATAGAGAAAGCTCATGCCGATATCTATAACATTCTTCTGCAAATATTTGATGGAGCAAGATTAACTGACTCCCAGGGAAGAATTGTAGATTTTTCAAATACCATTATCATCATGACTTCCAATGTGTTTGGAAATTGGGACCATGCTAAAATATCCGGATTTCAACAAAATGAAAATGAAGCTTCACTTGGAGAAAACATCAAACGAGATCAATTGCTAAACGACCTTAAAAAAACATTTCGCCTGGAATTCTTAAATCGACTGGACGAGTTAATTGTGTTTAATTTCCTTACTCAGGAAAATATTATGAGCATTGTTGATTTGCTTATACAAAAGCTTCATCGGGAAATCAAAAATCGCAATATTCATTTTGAGTTTTCTCAACAGGCAAAAGAACTACTTGCTAAAGAAGGTTATCAGAAAAGTTTTGGCGCAAGACCGCTTTGGAGGACTATTCAAAAAAGAATTGTCGATCCTATATCTGAATCCCTGTTAAAAGATGAATTTACAGATTTTGATACAATTTTAATTGATCGAAATGAAAATGATTTCTTGTTTTGCAGGAAAAAGAGTAAAAACATACCAAAAGAAAAAACTCCTTCTGATTCTCTTGAAGAATCTTTAGAACGTGCGGAAAAGATCTAATTCACTTTCAGACAGACCAAAATAATGCCCTATTTCATGAAATAAAACTTCTGCAATAATTTGCTTAAGAGGAATATCTCTCTCCCTCGATACATTTTCAATGTTTTCTTTATACAAAGTTATTTTATCAGGCAACACAAACGAGTAATAGGGTCCTTTTAAAGGTTGAGGTATTCCATGGTATAATCCCAACAAAAAAGAATTGGTCATAGTTCTTTGCTTGTCTTCCACTACAATGCTGACATTGTTCAACTGTTTTAAAAAGTTTTCTGGCAATAAGTCCAATGCTTCAACAATATGTCTTTCGAATTCTTCATCTCGCTGATTTTCAAAAACTATTTCATTGGGCAAGTTCATTATGAAAAATGGACACTATTCCTTTCAAAAACTCTTCTTTAACCGAAGGAAGGATAATATTTTCTGCTCCAAAAGGAAAAAAACCGACTTTGTACCGTTGATGTTGATAAACAGTACTGCATATTAAGCCACTATTGACATAGTGGAATATCGGATAAACTCCCTCTTTTTCAGCTTTAAATGCTGGAAATCTGGCGGGGCCTTCACTATAAGAAGTGTATATATCAAAGCGCTGATTTGGAAACTTATCTGAACCCATACTATGGACTGTTCTTTCCCGAGTATTGCTGCTTAAAACTGAAATGCCTGCATATTCTTTTAAGAATGGTTTTTCCCTTAACATCACCGGAGCGCCTAATCCTAAAAATACCAGCGATCCCCCGTTTTCAAGATATTGGGATAAAGTATCAAAAATGATATCGTCACTGAAAGAAGTATACGAGTTATACCCTGATAGATAGATAATCAGACTGTAGGTAATCAAACTGAAATACTCCGGATAACCCTCTGTAACAACATCCCAATTATCATAGCCTATGCCTTGCGAGAGGAGAAAACGGCCATATTGCTCTTGAACTTTATTGGCATCTCTATAATATCCCCCGATTTTACTGTCATCAATAATAAGAACTTTACTTTTGCTTAATACAAGGTCTTCTTCAAAAA
>CAZMFK010000126.1:0-5202 GCA_964565545.1 uncultured Caldisericota bacterium
AATTGTAAAAATGAAGATCCGGCATGTAATAATGTGGCTTGTTCATCCAGGCATAGGGTTGGAGATGATTGGGATCCAAACCATCGCCATAAGCTTCTTTTTGAGCATTTGACATGATTTCTTTGATTTCCCTGCTGGACAAAGAGCCTTCTTTTCTGCGATCCATCACTTCCTGCTCAAAAACAAAGCGGCTGTAAATATCTACAATAACAGCTACGGTGCGTTGGATTTTCTTTTCCAAAAAGATTAACTGCTGATCTTCGGACATATTGTTCATCAGCCAATCCTGCAGCAAATGCTCATTAAAAGTGGAGGCGCATTCAGCCAGAGAAAGTGGAGCACTCAAATGAAGGATGCTGTTTTGCATGAGAAAGACATTGTGATAGGCATGCCCCAGCTCATGAGCAAGGGTGATTAGATTTTCCTGGGTCTCATCATAATTCAGTAAAATCCTGCTTTCTTTCAAAGCATAGACATTGGCGCAAAAAGCACCCCCTCGTTTTCCCTGTCGGGGCTCTACATCAATCCAGTCTTCAGAAAAAGCCTTTTCTGCCATGGCTTTCATCTGGGGATCAAAGCCCCCAAAAACTTCCAGGATAATGGAGCGAGCCACATTGAAGGGATAGCTCTGGCTGAGTTTGCCTAAAGGAGCATGAAGATCCCAGATAGGCAGGCCATCCGGATGGCCAAGCAAACGGGCTTTGGTACGGTAAAAGGGCTGAATGAGGGGTAGCTGTTTTTTTACTGCTTCCATAAGCGCTAACACAGTCTCATGTCTTATCCGATGTTTCCTGGCGATAGAATCCCACAGGGAAGGATATTTTCTCCATTCCGTTTCGGTGATCATCTCTCCTTTGATATGGTTAAGAGAGGCAGCTATGGATTCTTCCAGGTTTTCATAAATCTTGTTTTCCACCTCAAAACCCTGTTTTCGCATTTCTGCTTTTTCATCAAATGCCAGATTGCGAAGACTCATTAGCGGAAGCACTTTTTTGTTGCCTTCAGCATCCACTATCTCGCCAGTAGCCAGCGAAGTAAGCGTTTGCTGTAATTTGGCCCAGGCATAAGCACCTGTTTTACGCAATTTGGTGAGGAGCTCTTCTTCTCGCTCTGGCAGCATGTATTTGCCTTCTTCCTGCTTCTGCTCCAGGTTCCACTGATACTTTTTCAAGTCAGGGTGGGTAGCAAGAAAAGAAAGGTCCTGATCCTTGATCCATCGAATAAACCTAACCTCCGGTACAGTGAGGGCTTCGAGTTTTTTTTGCATCTGGTCGGTCTTCTTTTGGGATACTTCGTCGCGAACATTGATAGCCAGCTGAAATTGAGAAAAAGCATATAACTTATATATCAATTGAGAAAGCTCTTCGGATTTCTGAATATAATCAAGCAAAGTTCTGGCAGGATCAAAAGTGGAAGTAAGACGCTCAGACCATGACTGCCACTCGGAAATCAAGCGGTCCAACTGGTTCCAGTCTTGCAGATAGGAGGGGTCATCATACGAAGAATACAAGCGCGAAACATTCCAGGACATAGCCATTCTCCTTCAAATTTATTCTTAGAAAAATCATACCAAAGTAGAGTAAAAAAAGAAAATGATAAGCTAAGGTAAAACAGAATAATGAGTTATAATAGCTTTAAAGAGCTAATTATCCTGAGTTGAAAGCGAGGGAGAGCATGGTAGCAGGGATTATAATTGCATTATTCGTCCTTTCATTGTTAGGGCTTGGCATGAGTATGCTGGTTTGGTGGATTTTTCATAAAAGCATCGAAAAGCACTTCATTCAACGTGCTGTTTCCCGCTGGCATGACCAGGAGATTATTCCCGGTGATCTGAAAGAAAAAATTCTGTCCCTTTACGCTCCTCCCAAAAAAAGGCATCACTGGACCCTTATGCAAACGATTTATCTCATAGGAAGCCTTTTTATAGGCATTGGCTTTATCTTGTTCATTGCTTCCAACTGGGAACAATTGGCAGGATGGTCCAAGCTGGCTCTGGTTCTTGCATTGGCTGGTATTGCTCTCTTTCTCGGAGAGCACTATCGCAACAAAACCAAACGGAAACTGCCCATGCTCGGAGAGGGACTGATACTTCTATCCAGTTTGCTTTGGGGAGCAGGGATTATTTTTCTCTTCCAGTCGACCCAATGGGCGGTATCCTTTAATGCCCTCATCACAGGAATATGGATTTTAAGCATTCTTCCGCTTTATCTCTGGCTCAAGTCCGAGCCAATCTTCTACCTGATTGTTTTTCTTTCCTTTCTTTGGGGAATTTTCATGAAAGATCTGGTGAGTTGGCCTTTTCTTTTTTATTTCATCCCTTTGCTGATGGGGTATTTTATGGCCAGAAAAAACCTTGTCAAAGAAGTGCTGGTTTGGACTTCCGCTTTTATTATCATCCCCTTTCTTTTTCAAACCGTGGCAGCCACCATATTTTACTTAATATTGCTTGCTTTTTTGCTTTCATTGCTGGGTCATTTTAAAAAAAGTCCTTTGTATCTTAGTCTGGCAACGCTGGCATTTGTGATTCTTTCCTTCATGGGATGGAATATGTCATGGGGACCAATGTTTTGGCTTTATTGGGCCTTGCTTTTAGTTCTTTTAGGCATCGGGGTTTTTCGCTGCCCCTATCCCCTTCCCTTTGGCTTATTGCTTGCAGGTGTTTATGCCAGGGTGCTGATTCATGTGCTCCAGTTCCCTGCAGAGCCCTGGACCAATGAAGTTATCATGGTGATGTGGCTTTTGACTGGTGCTTTGGGATTAGTAGCCTCCCTATTCCTCCAAAAGTGGCTCTCCCTATACCGCACTGCGTCCTGGATCAGTTATTTGGTGATGCTTATTGCTTTGTTTTTTCTCAGTTCTCACCGATTTATTGAGCCAAGCCAATTGGTTGCTATCAAAGGTTTAAGCAGCATCCAAATAGTCATCATTGGGGTTCTCATGCTGTTAGCGCTTGCTCTTGGAATCATCTGGCTGGCAAAAAAGAAATCATTGCCTCTGCCCCTTTTGCTATATGGCTATTGCGTTTGGCTGGCTGTTCCACTGATAGTATTGCCTGCTGCCTGGGAAGCACGAATATACCTGCATAACTTCTTACTCCTGGCATCTATCATCACCACCTTCTTTTGGGCCAACCAGGAAGATGAGCCTGTTTTATTCTATGCCGGCATGGTATCGCTCCTGGTATTTATTCTTCTCCGCTACACCGATCTGTTCTGGAATCTGATGGATCGCTCCATCTTTTTTGTCGTTGGAGGCATAGTGCTGTTAGTGATCGGGGTCATTCTTGAAAAACAAAAAAAGCATATCCTTGAAAGGAGTTTGCAGGATGAAAATAGCTAAGACCTGGTGGATCTATCTTTTATGGCTTCTCATCGTGTTCCTGTTTTTTTCCTTTCAATCCATCATGGACGCCACCAGCCAAGATATCTGGGTTAAGCCCGTTCCGGTGGATCCCAGAGATATTTTCAGAGGAGAATATGTCCGTTTGCAATATGATTTTTCCACCTTTGACACGAAAGCCTTTGACCCATCGGCCCCCTTCCCTGAAAAAAACAGGATCATCTACGCTGTGATGAAAGAAGCTGGCGACATTTACCAATTGGATTACTTTACCACGAAGCGCCCTTCCTCTGACAGGATTTTTCTACGAGGATTCATAGCTGGCAGACACTATGAAGGTTTTCAGTACCAGGGAGTTTTTATCAACTTTAACCTGGAATCGTACTTTGTGCCTGAAGGCAAGGGGCCAGAGCTGGAAAAAAACATAGGAGACCGATTAAAGGTAAAGATACGAGTCAATCGCTTTGGCTGGGCCCGCATCATCGACATCTCCACCCAATAACTGTCACAGGGACGGGGTTGTTGACAACTTTTTGCCCTTTATTGATGAAGGTTTCTTGCTTGCAGCTTATAAATAAGTAGCTTGCTTTTTACCCGCAGACATAATTAAAGTGTACTTTCTCCTCCCCATTCCGCTGGTTTGAAAAACGAGCATGTTTTTCGGTGTTGCATTTGTTTGAAATTAGCTATAATGAACACTAATAATCTTGCTTATCAAGAATAAATGGTACCAAAATAGGGGGCCAAGACACGGTATCATACGTTTTGGTAAATAATCAGGGAGGGTAGCATGAAGCAAATTACTGCTGTTGTTAAAATGCTAGCTGTCTTAGCAATCCTCTTTGGGATGGCATGCCCTGCCCAACCGAGCAATTTAAATGCCATTGAGCTAGACTTACGGGATCACAAGAGCGCCCACCTTTTTGAAATAGTGAATGCGGACCACGCATTCCGACGACAAATCATTGAGCATGCTGTCTTTGAGTTATGTACTGAACGAGACGATAGGGTGATGGTGACTTATCTAATGGATGTTCCAAGGCATCTGCAGATGAATCTTGATGACTCCAGAAAAAGAGGACGGTTTTTGCAAAATGATGAACATTATGTTGTCCAGACCTATCTAAATCATCGGAAGGTCATGAGCGGTCAAGGACCTTACAGCAATTATGATGAGCTAATGAGCTATTACAAAGAGAAAATGCAGGAATGCATGGCTCGATCCTATCAACCGGTCGCTGTTTTAGCTTTGAAGGAATATACTTATCTTCCCCCTGCTTCCATTGAAGTGAGCTTTGTGGTCCAGCAAAACCTTGGAACAAAGCTGCTTGACACTCTCTATTTGGTCCCTTTGCTCATCATTGATCCCTTGCCAAGCTATACCATTGCAGATCCAGCGTATAGCCATAAAAATGTTGCGGTTCAATCCCTTTCCCTTGTTTCTTCTGATAAAAGCTTTGACGGTTCGGGATATCAGTTATCCGCTATGGTAGATGCTTCATCCTTGTCCAAGGGCGAGGAAATAAAGCTAAGCTTTGCAGTAGCTATTCCAGCAATTTCCTGGGAAGGTCAATGGAAAGTCATGTTCATTCTTGAAAACCATCGGCAAAAAACTCAGTTTGGAGCATGGATAAAACTACTGGAAGATTAACAGCCTGCAACAGAGCTAAGCATGGCCTTGCCCTGGGTTCCAACGAATGCATAAGGGGGCAGCAAAAGGCTCTGCACAAAAGCAAACATAACCAGACTAGATGAGGTTTTGAAGGGATCCGGGTCGCTGGGTACACCAGGTTAGAACCTCTTTGTTCATGGCCAGCAGCAGCTCAAGCAGCTTTTATGCAAGGACTCCCACGGTCACCTCTG
>CAZMFK010000127.1:0-5189 GCA_964565545.1 uncultured Caldisericota bacterium
CCCCTTAAATTATTTATAATAGTATATTGATTTGATATTTTAGCTATAATCTTTCTTCATAAGAAAGGAAATCATTATTATGGCTAAAAAAAGAATATTGGATAAGGATCCCAACTTAATGCGAATCCAAAAATATATCTCTCTATGCGGAATTACTTCTCGGAGAAATGCTGAAAAGATGATTCAAGAAGGTAAAGTTCAGCTTAATGGAAAAAAAGTAACTGAAATGGGAGTATTGGTTAATATCCAGAAGGATAAAGTCAAAGTGGAAGGTAATGAGATTAATCTTCCAGGTTGCTTGTTTTATATTGCTATGAATAAACCAAGATTTGTTGTAACTACCATGCATGATCCTCAAAATAGGCCTTCAGTAGCTGATCTGCTCTCTGAATTGCCTTTAAGGGTGTATCCTGTCGGTCGCCTAGATTTTGATTCAGAAGGATTATTGCTTCTTACCAATGATGGAAATATGGCTAATCGTATTATGCATCCCCGATACCATATACCCAAGATTTACAGAGTCGAATGGGAACAGCATCCCAGCAAGGAAAATATCGCCAAATTTAAACAGGGAGTTTTTCTTGATGGAAAAAAAGTTCGGCCTGAATCCCTGAGACTGATTAAAGAATTTGCCAACAGTGTTATTTATGAGATAGTTCTCAATGAGGGAAAAAATCGTCAAATTCGAAGGATGTCACAAGCTCTCAATTTGAAGGTACTGCAATTAAAAAGGATTGCAATTGGAGAGATAAGTTTGGGTGATTTGGCTCCTGGCAAATATCGGCACTTGAATGAAAAAGAGTTGGCTTATCTTCGCTCTGCTTTAGATAAAAAATTAATATGACCAAACTCATTAATCATTTTAGTTGCAGTCCACTTGCCTGAGATAAACTCAATAGTAGCAAATCCACGTTGAAATTGTTTGCTTACTTCAAATGTCATGCCGTCAGACTCGACAATGGTCTGATTTTTAAACTCCGATGGTATGACATAAAAGTGAAAAATAACTTCTGATTTGTAATTAGCATCAAAGTTAGTAATTTTATCAATTTCAATAAATTCAGTTTCAGCAATTACCGAAGTGCTCATATCAGAGGCTTTTAACCCAATAATTTCAAAGTTGTCTACCAGAGGCTGGAGGATGCTAATTATTTCATTTTCAGTGATGGGAGCGATAGCATCACGTTCGCTTGTTGGGGGAGATGCTTGAAGAGGATTTAAAGGTTGCTCAACAGAATTAGCTTTTGGTTCAAGTGTTAGCATCGTTTCTTTGCTATCTTTTTTGCATTGAATCATAGAAGCAAACAAAACAAAACAGATGAAGGCAAGGTATAAGTTTTTAAGCTTCATGGATAACCTCCGGCTCCAGGGCAAACTTTGGAGAATTGATTAAGGAACTCATCTTTTCTGCATGCAAAAGAAGAGCTTCATTGGCTACCATCAATTGACTCAAAGGGATATCCGCATGGGGGCTTAACCAATAAGATTCCCAAGAATCAGGAAGAATAACAGGCATTCTTTTGTGAATGGATCTAACACTGGTGTTGGCATCCATGGTTAGTATCAAGCACTCAAAGGTTTTAGTTTCTTGTTGAAAGTGATACAAGCCTGCAAGAGAAAAAAGATTAGAAGGAAGCATATGAAAACGAAATGGAATTTTTTTTCCTTCCACATCTTTCCATTCATAAAAACCTGTTACAGGTATGATACAACGATTTTTTTCGAGGGAAGAAAAAAACCAGGGTTTTTTATCAACAGTTTCAGAGCGTGCATTAATTACTTTGCCTTTCCACCATCCCCATTTCATCGTTTGGATGGTATTGGCATCTTTACGAATGATGGTGGTAATGTTGTCTGAAGGAGCAATATTATGAGAAAAATAAGGAGTTTCAGTATCTTGATCCGAGATCCCGTAATGCTCTTTAAAGTTTCGAACTGGTGCTAATGCAAATCTACCACACATGATGATACTATTATACTCAAAAACTTAGATTAGACCAATATTTCTGAAGGTTTGACCTAAATGTGAGGGAAAACCAAATCAATCTGTTGGTCAAGAGCGTTCCATTGAACTCGAAATCCCAGATTTTCTGCTACAAAACGCAAAGGCAAATAGGTTCTTTGTTTGATAATCATGGGATATAATGAAGGATCTGATTCATCTATAGGTTTTTCCAAGCCGTTGACAATAGCTGTATTTTTTCCTATCTGACAGAGAAGCTTTGTGCGATATCTTTCTATTGTAATGATTTGAGTGGCAGGATCGTATGCAATTGAGCTATCAATGGGTTCTACAATAAAACGGATAGGTACCATGGTTCGGTGGGACGATTCATGAATAAAAGGTGCTGCATCAATATAATTAACTTTGCCATTCACTCTGATATCGGTTTTGCCTATCCAACACTGGATATATACGGGATCAATGCCCATTAGGGCGATCTCTTTGATGGTGGTGTTACCAGCATGATCAATAGCTTTTAGAAGGTAATGATTAACCCCTTTAAAAACTGTAACGGGACTTGAAAAAAAACCTGACTCATCTAATAGAGCTTCTTTATTGTTAATGGTAAATTCAGAAATACCTGCTTGGAGATCTTTTACCAAGCCTGTTAGTTGGTAATTTCCAGAAAGAAGCTCCATTCCATCGGTAAATTTTGCTAAGGAAATTTCAGGAGATTGAGTGTCAAGCCAAACTTCATGCAACATTTCAATGTAGTTTCCTGAATAATCTTTTGCAATCAATAGAAAAGGATTTTTACCTTCAACAAGGGATATGGGAAAATGAAAATTACCCTCAGCATCAATCTCCACTTTTTGACCATTGCATAATAAACTATTTATTCCACTTTCAGTGTCATGAACTTTTCCTGAAAGATAATTTGATATTGAATTTAGCCAGGTTTTGGGTGCTGGGCTTAATACTTCCAGCTGAGGTGGAATCTTATCCATCAAAATTTCATTTGACCACAAAGAGGAATTGCCTTCAATGTCTATTGCGCGGATGCGGTATAAATGAGCTTTATCCTCTTCTGAGGGAACGAAATCTTCATAGCTACTTTCATTGGGATTCAAGTGAGTTAAAAGAATCCAGGAATCTTCATTAAAAAAATTCTTTCTGAATAATTGAAATTCTTTAAGAGGAAAGGTACTAATATGCAGATACTGCCATTCTACCAGATTGCATTGCTGATTGACATTTGTTCCTTTAAGAACTGGCGATAAAGGATTTTGGGTATAGAAAGTGGCAAAAGTAACTTTTTTGAAGCCTATAAACTCATGAAGAGATTTATCAAGGTTTCCATCCATTTTAGCCAGACGAATTGGCTGTCCATCACATCGGTAAAGCAACCATTGGCCATCCATGGATAATTGCAAAGAAAAACTGTTAGCTGTTCGAGCTTGTGTTGCTATTAATCGTGGTTCGTTGTTCTCTGCGTCCATTCCCCAGATTTTCCAAGTTTTTCCATCAAGCGAAACCGTCATCAGCGCGCACATTGAATTATTCTGAGATGGAAGCGCTCCTACTACTGCTTCTAAAGTGTTCCAGCACTTTTTTGCTGTCAGTGTATTTATGTTTATTTTGTACAAACTCATCGTTTGACGGTTTTCTGTAATCATGGCATAAATTTCATGGTTATTTGGTAAAAAATGTGGATTCCATACTGGCCCTAATGAAGTTGAAGAAATTTGCTTCACACTTCCAGAGACAATATCTTCGATATAGAGGATTCTTTGAGGACCATAAACAAAAGCTACCGATTGGCTGTCCCAGGAAAACGTAGGAGCTCTTGCATGAGATCCTTCCAGCATAGAACCTATAGCTCTTGAGCTTTTGCCATCGGACGACATCAGCCAGCTTGCTGTAATCGAATTGACGTTTCCATAAAAAATTACCCATTGACCATCTTTGCTGATATCTCCATAGGGGATTGAAGTTTCAGGAGGAAAGGTGGCCAGCTCGTACCTTATACCGCTGTCAATAAAAAAAGTCCAAAGTGACTTATTGTTTTGATTCTGTATGGTAAGAAGCAGGACCAGACCATTTTCTGAACACCTGACTCCAAGGATAGAGGATTCAGGGTCAATATTGATATCCAGTTGATATTTATGATCAGCATTTTCAAGCAAAGTTGCTACAACTTCATTTTCATTATTGATGGCATAAATCCAATAATTATATTCCATCGGTGTTGCTTTACTAATCCCTTGAAAACCAAGCCATAAGACGATCAAAACAAAGGATAAAATCCAGGTTAGAAGGCGATTTAGTGAAAACTTTGACAGGGTATTCATCTGTGAAGCTTATTATTGATTAGCATGATTAGTTCTATGAATAATAAACCAGCTAATTTCTTTTAAAATTGTTTCTCTGAATAAAAGAGATATCAGTTCATTTTTGATTTGCAATAACTGGCTTGTTTTTGGTTTTTGAAATACTTTTTCAGCTTTTGGATGTTGCCTAATTTCATTTAAGAAATCATTGACCGAATAGATTTTGAATCGTTCAATGCCTAATTTTTCTGCCATCCATTCCGCAACTCCTATGACAATATCCTCGTAGGTGGAGTTTTGATGAAGATTAAGGGCTTCTGCCACTCGGGGCATCAGATGCTCAAATAGAAACCTCATGGGTGAAATGTCCTGAAGACCCATCGTTTGAGCAATTTCATCCAAGTTTTCGTTCGAAAGGTTTTTAATCAAGTCAACGTAATGAAGCTCTTCTTTTTTCGGTTCAATATAGTACTTCGATCCTTTAAGTTGATGTAATGTTTTTTTAACATCAAAAAAGCCTAATTGTAAATTTAGTTTTGCCTGCTCAGGGTTAAAATCCAAAATATTTCCCAAGTCATCCGAAGGTTCAATGCAAAGTATGTCAAGGTCTTTTTTATCGAATTTCCTGACCACCCCTAATGCTAAAGTTCGTATGATGACTAACTTGGTGTACCCTTTTTTGGTTAATAGCTGGATGGGAAGATTATCGTAAACTCCACCATCCAATAAAACCTTGCCTTCTGTTTTTTCAAGGTGAAAAATTGGAAGATTAGCACTTGCAAGAATATAGTCAACCATTTTTCCTTCTGGCACATTTTCCTTAAAGTATTCAAGTGCTTTTCGATCAGTTAGGGAGTAAGTGATAAACCCAAAATCCATGGGCGATTTTCGTAAAGTTTCTTCGTGGATAATCT
>CAZMFK010000128.1:0-5151 GCA_964565545.1 uncultured Caldisericota bacterium
GGTTTTTTATTTAAATGTATCATGGAATAACCTTTTAGATCGTACGCTGATGGCACGGGAGAAATTGGATTACTGGGAATCAGGCATGGATATCGGCTACTCAAGGGATTGGTTTGATTCTTTCAAGATATACCAAAAAAATCTGTCAGATGAGTTCCGCAAGCTTCATAGATCCTATCAGTTTAAAGTGATTAATGCCAACCGTAAAATACAAACCATACATAATGAGCTCAGAAGAAGCATTTTGCATGAGTTTGAATTATAAAAAGAGGAGAGTGATATTATGAGCAAAGAAAAAAAACAAATTTCGGAAAGGCCGGAAGAGAGTTGTAGAGCTGTTTTAGTAAGCCTGATTTATGCCAAAGAAGATGAAACTATGGCAAGCGACATCAAATATGCTCTACTACCAATGGAAAAACTTGGCAAAATCAAACTTCAGGATTTTTCCAAACTGACACTGAGCGATAATGCTGAAGAAGAAGACTTGGCTGTTTTGAAAAGCTCCTCTTTGGTACTTGTTCTTATTAGTCCTGATTTCCTGGCAAAAGATTTCTGCTATAGCGAAGATGCCAGGTTGCTTATTGAAAGCGCACAGAGTAAACAGCTGCTCCTTATACCTATCATTTTGCGCCCTTCTCCCTTGTGGAAAGAGGTAAACTTTGGCAAATTTGAAGAACTTCCCAAAGACGGGGACGCAATGACAGAATATCAAAACAATGATCGCGCACTTCACGATGTGGTTAAAGGAATAAAAAAGCAGATTTACAAAATAATCGAGAGAACTCCCCACGAAGTTTCTATCTAAGGATGGTTTGTCAAAATTTTTAGTTTGCAATAGCAGATGAAACATGGTAATATTTTTCAATTTATAGCAAAAATGCTCATGAATAAAGGGTAAAAAGTTGTCAATAACCCCGTCCCCTTGACATGAGCGAAAATATTTATTCTCAGGGAGGAACTAATCGTGAGTGATAGAAATATATTGTTTCTATGTACAGGGAATTCTGCTCGAAGCCAGATGGGTGAAGCTTTAATGCGTAAGCATGCCGGTCACTTCTTCAAAGTATACAGTGCTGGTTTAGTCCCAAAAAATGAGATTTTTCCGCCAGTCATCGAAGTTATGAATGAAATTGGCATTGATATATCGAGCGCAAGACCAAAAGGCGTTGCTCTTTTTCTTGGAAAAATGCATTTTGAAAAAGTTATTATTGTTTGCAGTGAAGCTGACGAAAATTGTCCCGCTATTTTTGGCTCTTCTCAGCGTTTGCGCTGGCCTTTTGATGATCCAGCAAAAGCAACAGGCACCCCGGATGAGATTTTGGCAACAACAAGAAAGGTAAGAGATGAGATGGAACAGCGCATTATTGATTGGCTAAAAACCCAGAATATCCCTTCATCTTCTGATAGCTGATTATAAGCTATACTGTGAGGGCTATTTGAGGGTAGGGAGGAGTATGGTTTAAAATCTCAATTTCTTCCAGATCCAATATTTTTGGCAAAACATATTTCCAGTCACGATTTTGTATAACATGATCACGAGACAGTTGTTTCCGAAATGCCCATTGGTCAGGAAAAGTATTTTTTTCTTTCAATAAAAAATGTATAGTATTTATCCAGGAATCCATGTTCTCTGTCGAACAAACAAAGCCTGTTTGTTGGTCTAAGATGATCTCTTTTGGCCCTCCCTTGTTGCTAACAATAGCAGGCAAGCCACATAGTTGGGCTTCAAGAACTGACATTCCAAACGTATCTGAATTGCTTGGAAAAACGAAAAGATCAGCTTTTTGGTATAATTCAACAAGTTTTGATCTTTCCAATCGCCCAAACCATCGAATGGAAGAATCTGACAAAAACGATTTATCCAATTGATGCATCAAGGGACCATCTCCTGCCATCCATAATTCGAAATTCGGATTTTTGTGCCGTAATTGAAGAAATACCTGCAAAAGAAATTCAATATTTTTGTCTGAAGATATTCTTCCAGTATAAAGCATCGCCAAAACTTTTGAATCTTTTTCCTTTTGCGGGTTAAAATGAAAAGTTTGAGTATCAATACCCTTTGGGCACCATTTAATTTTATCTGAAGAAATACCCATAGCATTAAGCTCGTTACTGTATGCCATCGAATGAACAATTACTTTGTCCATTTGGTTAAAAAACCATTGCTCATAAGCCTTCATACACTGATGAATAAAGCTTTGATCAGTTAGGGATTTCACCTGAGCAGTATGGTCGGTATGATAAATTCCTGTGACAGGTACATGGAGCAGGTTTGCCATCAGTAATCCCAATAATCCCATGGGACCTATGGTGGAGATGTAAATATGGCTGGGATCATCTTCGCTAATCTTCTGCAAAGCACTTAACAGCGATGGAAACTTTAAATGATATTGCTCATAAAATGGTAGCGGAGCTTCATAAATACTTTGGAGCTTGATTAGATTTTTCTCTTCATTGTATGTTTTGTTTTGAGCTTCTTCTGAAACAACGAATTTTACTGGGAGTCTATCTCTTTGTGATATGGAGTATATGTCGCTAAGTGTAGCTGATACGCCATTCAAATCAGAAAAAGTATCAGTGAACCATAGAATTCTTTTCTCAATGGCTTGCTGGCGAAATAGCTTATGATCCTGTAGCTGGCTTATGATTTTTTTTTGCTGGTTTTGTTCCTTGAGTGTAACAATGAATGGGGAAACTGCCAATAATGCTTCAAAAAGCAGCATGCTTTTTGATATCAAAGATCTTAGACGGCCTGATCGAAAATCATCTGAAAGACTTGAAATTGCTTGCAAGACCATATCATCTATCAACTTTGAAACAGCAGCATAAAGGCCATTGATTCTTTCTTCCATGCTGGTTCGTTTGCCAAGCAAATGATATATCGCTTTAATGATGGAAGGAATAAATTCTTTTCTCTTTAAAAGAGATAGCCAATATAAAGACATGAGCTTAAATTTGCTCCAAAGGGAGAGTGTCTGGGCATTGAAGAAAGTATCTGTGATTTTTCCGCTTAGCTTATGGGAATAACGTGGCTGTTTGTTTTGAATGCAATGATGGGTAATTTTAAGAAAATTAGCAGTCATATAACGATAGTTGCCATTTTTCCCCATGGCCATGGATTCTTTGTTTCTAAGTGCAGCCAGAAAAGAACCCAAATGATAAGCAGGACAGCAGGTGTAAGTATGACCTATCCATAAGCCTGAGTGATCATCAGATCCTCCAGTAAATCCTTTAATGCAATTAATTGGATGATGCATTGGAATTTTATGTGATATTGCTAAAGCTTCCATTTTTATACTATCCAGCGACCGAAGGGTTTGTTGCAAAATCTTATTGCTTGCAGAACTTCGACAACCATTGATGGTCTCAAAAGAATCAAAAAGCAAAATCAGTTTTTCCAAATGTTCCAGGGTAAGCTTATGATTGACTGAATAAGTGGCATGCGCAACTGCATGGGGGAGATTTTCCTGAAAAATATACTCCCGAAGCTCATAAATATTGAATCTTTTCTGATTTAAAACTTCAAACTGACTTTCAGTAAAATCATATACTAAAACATGAACTTCAGTTTGATCCTCGGGAAAAAAAACAGACAACTCTACTCCCATGAAAGTATCTTCAGGGTGTTTATGGATTAGTTTCTTGACTCCATCGATTGAATTGTGATCTGTAATAGTGACATAGTCCATTCCTTTATCTTTGGCTAATTGGTAAATAGTTTCAGGATCTGTATATGATTCATTGATTTGGGTTTTTTGCAAGAAAAATGAAGAACTGGTGCCTGAATATTTTGAATGAACATGAAGGTCAGCTTTCTTCATTTTTTACCTCCAGGCCGTCTCTCTTTTCATACTAACTACATTTTATGCCTTTTTAGGGAGGGATTGTTAACTATTGAAAAACAATGAGTAAAGATTTAGTTAAGAATTACTGCTAGTTCTTGGTTTTTTTTATGCCTTTGATATTATGCTAGCTATGTTAATCAGTTTAGCCTTGAGTGCTTTTGTATTGGGTTCAATCCCTTTTTCAGCGCTAGTCGCCTTATTATTTAAGCGAGTGAAAATACACACTATTGGAGATAAAAATCCAGGAGCACGTAATGTCTATCATACTCTGGGTTTGTTGCCAGGATTGCTTGCTTTATTGCTGGACATGGGAAAGGGAATGACATTGGTAATGATGGCCCGGGTATTTGATGCTTCGCTAATAATGACTTTGATGTATTTGTTTATTGGACTAATGGGACATGCTTTTTCTCCTTTTCTCAAGTTTCGAGGAGGCCAGGGAGTTGCTATGCTTGTAGGTGCATTGGCCTATCTCTTTCCTATTCCAGCCATGATTGCTGGGGGTGTTTTTTTCTTGTTACGTCATTGGGGCATAGCTTTTGATTTGCGTTACAGTTTAGCTCTTGTTTTATTTACTTTTATAGTGTTTTTTACTTCCTCTATCTCATGGATGGAATTAACGTCAATGATACTGCTTTTTATATTTCCTTTAATAAAAGGGTATTTCTTTCCTAAAAAATAAAGCCAGACTGAATAAAAAAACATCCAACTAGTTTTTTTTTACTGTCAGGTTTGACAAAGCACAGCTTTACAATATGAATACATACTATAGAGGAGGTGGAATATATGAATTGGTCCAGCATCATCAGCATTTTTGCATTGAAGACTGAGTATAAGCTTTTTTATAAAGGATATAAAAGGTTTTTCATAGTAAACCATACTCAAGGAATCTGCGATGATTGAAGTTCTATTGGGCATCAACTTGTTTTGGGCTATTGTTTCGGCAGTGCTTTTATTTGTAGTTTTGTGGCGGGTATCAAAGCCTACCCAGGGAATTCATAAAGACCTGCGCGAGGAACTTCGAATGAACCGTGAGGAAGCTCGATGCTCTGCCCGGGATTTGCGACAGGAAGTAGGCGATGCTCTGCGTCAGGCCCGAGAAGAATTAAGCCAGATTTCCAAACAACAACAAAGCCATTTGGACAATCTGAATCGACAATTTCGAGAAGTTTCGGAAGCAAACCTGAGCCTGTTGGACCGTATGAGAAATACTTTTGATACTCGTGTGCGGGAGCTTCAAGAGGGCAATGAAAAAAAACTTGAAGAAATGCGAAAAACAGTTGATGAAAAACTTCAAGAAACTGTT
>CAZMFK010000129.1:0-2791 GCA_964565545.1 uncultured Caldisericota bacterium
ATGCAGTTCCACCTAAAATGGCTTATGCCTTTGCCAAGGCCATAAACGAGAATGTAGGAAAAAAGAGGGAAAAGAAATATCCCCCTATCGAACACAGTGAAGTTGTCCATTTTTACAATTTAAATGGAAAAGAATTTTCCATTCAAAAAGAAAAATCAAGACATGAGACATCAAGATTCAAGTACCATATTCCTTATCTAATTCGAGATGCTTTTCGTGTTGAACTGACAAATTATCATTCAGATTTTGATAAGAGGCATTTTATTTGGGATGTTGAAATCCATCGGAGTCAAGGCCCAAGAGCGAAAACATATACTCCAAGTATTACTCGAGAAATGTTTACATTTTTTGAGCTAGAGAAAATCGAAGAATTCCTTTCTTCGATACAAGATTCAATAGTTGATTTTAATAAATTCCAAAAGATATATTGCATGACAACAAATGAAAAAAGAACAAATGGGTTAGTTGGTCCGTTTGAATTATTGGAATTAATAAGTACATTTATAGAAGATTTGAATATCGAACAAAGTAACCCAATAACAATATCATTAGATCAAGATTTTAGTAAGTTGCCTAGAGAAATAGCTATCGGCTTTTACATCCTAACCACAATAAGAAAAACCATGGGGAGGCTGTCACAATGAATTCTGAGATACGAAAAAAGAAACTTGAGGAAATAAGAAAAAAAGAAGAACCTTATATGACAGGAATTCGTATCCGCTATAAGGGTGAAAGTATTCCATTTGATGCTTACAAAATACCGTTAAAATTTTTGGTTTACAACAAGTACAATGGACGCATTGGAAGTCTTGTCAAATCCTACGAAAAACAAAATCCTGCTATCAAACCAGAGGAGCCAGAAGGAGCAAGGATAATTGAAGGTTTCCTTTGGGATTCAAAACCGCAGAGAAACGAAACGACTATGAAAAGCCTGGTTCGTGACGGCCAAAACCAACGGGGAATAGTCACGAATGATGGGATAATTATTGATGGAAATCGTCGTGCAATGCTTCTCAACCGGATCTATAACGAAAGAGAAAAGTGGGAGAAAAAGTATCACAAAGTTGAAGAGGCGCAATTTTTTATTGCAGTCATCCTCCCTGAAGGTGCTGATCCTAAGGAAGTTAGCAGGCTAGAGACCACATATCAAATGGGGGAAGACGAAAAATTAGACTACAATCCAATCGAGAAATATTTAAAATGTAAAGATTTAAAAAATACTTTTGGATTCACAGAAAGTGACATTGCAGAGATGATGGGTGAAAAACAAAGCCAAATTGAAGAATGGCTTGAAATCATGGATGTGATGGATGAATATCTTGAGCAACTCGGCTATGATGAAATTTATACAAGACTTGAAAAAAGAGAAGGTCAATTTGTTGATTTAACAAGATATCTTAAGCGGTATGAAAATGGTTCTAAAGTACCCGATTGGAACTACGACAAAATGATGGATGTCGCTGATCTAAAATCAGTTTGTTTTGACTATATTAGGGCACAATATGAAGGAAAAGAATTTAGATATATAGCTCAAGCGAGTAAAGAAGAGGGTTTCTTTTGTCGGGAAGAAATATGGAAGAAGTTTTTAAATGAACATGCTTCTACAATTGAACCAATTTCAGAAAATGAGAAGACCGTAGAAAAATGGAGAAGTGATAATCCAGGAGAGGATCTAACAAAGCTACTTGAAGCAAGGGATAATGACTGGAAAAAACAAGTTGAAAATCATCTAAAAGGCAACTTATATAAGACACTTCGGGACAATGAAGTAATAAATCAAGTCAATCAGCCAACGAAGTTGTTGATTCAAGCAATCCAAATTCTTGAAAAAATCAATACAGATGTTGATACATTCTATGATGAAGAAGTTTATGGTTTGGTAAAAAAAATCAATTCGATAGCCTGGGATTTTCAACAATTGATAAAGAAGAATAAAAGGTAGAGATGGGTGAGCAGATTAGCATTGGCATAGATCAAGAGGATAAATATTTCCTTCTCACAGGGTCAGTAGGTGCTCTATTGAAGAAGAGAAGAGCTAAGATGTTTCTTAATGGATATCTCTCTGCGTCAACCTCAGAAAATCAAATCATGGTGCCTTTTGAAGAAGAATCAAAAGAAGAAACGTTACAGAAATTAAGAGACCTCTTGAAAAAATTTGGCTTTGTTGAAGAAACATCGCAAGAAATAGAAGACCTATTATCCAATTATT
Organism: uncultured Caldisericota bacterium; assembly: GCA_964565545.1. Taxonomy (GTDB): domain Bacteria; phylum Caldisericota; class Caldisericia; order UBA6126; family UBA6126; genus T3SED10-260. Next base: position 2,210 of record CAZMFK010000129.1, read on the forward strand.
TTCAAGAAGAAAAAAACTTTTCAGAATTTTCTAAGCAAGCTTATCATATTCGAAATGATGAATTAGATGAAACACATTCAAAAGAGTTTAAAGAATTCACAGATGTGTTATTAACGCAATTACCAAAACGCAGATTATACCCTTTACAATTATTATCCGCTTATCATTTAACATTTTCTCAAAATGGCTGTAATTTTTCAGTGCCTGGATCAGGAAAAACCAGCGTAGTATATGGAGCTTATGGGTATCTTAGGGGGTTAGATGATACTAATCCAAGAAAAGTGGACAAATTAGTGATAATTGGGCCATTAAGTTCTTTCGGCCCTTGGGAAAATGAGTATGAGGAATGTTTTGGTGAATCTGCGAATTCTAAACGTTTATCTGGTGGTGTTCCAAAGGAAGAAAGAGTAAGACATTTTTATTCATCAACACCTGATGAAATTTCCTTAATTTCTTATAATGGTGTCCCCAATATGCTTGATGATCTAATATTTTTTTTACGAAAGCATAGATGTATGGTTGTTCTAGATGAGGCGCATAAGATTAAAAATACTGAAGGGGGATTATTCGCAACATCAACTT
>CAZMFK010000129.1:2801-5122 GCA_964565545.1 uncultured Caldisericota bacterium
ATTAGCCAAATTTGCAAAATCAAGAGTAGTACTCACTGGAACCCCTGCACCGAATGGCTATGAAGATATTTTCAATTTGTTTAAATTCATTTGGCCTTCACATGATATAGTGGGATTTCATCTATATCAATTGAAAGATATGAGTTCAAATCCAGGAGATCATCGAATTAATAAGCTGGTTGATAATCTTTCCCCATACTTTATAAGAATTAGAAAATCTGATCTTAATTTGCCTGAGCCGGTAAACCATCCGCCAATATACGTTGAAATGGATGATTTACAAACCGAAATTTATGAGTACATAGAAAAAAGCTATATGGATTATTTTATTTCACACGGAAATGAATCCAACCTTCATGGCTTACTAACAAGAGCTCGACTTATTCGTTTAATGCAAGTTTCCACCAATCCCGCCTTACTTCAAAAATCATTAGATGAATATTTTATTGACCAAGGAATTTCCAATAATACATTTATTGATGACGCTGATATTCTCCAAAAAATTATAAATTACAGGGAATTTGAGATTCCGAAGAAATTCATCGTTGCTGGTGAATTGATAAAAGAGATTATTTCAAAAAATGAAAAGGTAATTGTATGGGCGACTTTTATTCAAAATCTATATGAATTCTCTGAATACTTGGAAAAGTTAAATATCAAATCCAGGCTTTTATATGGAGCTACACCAATCGAAACTGATATTGATGATGAAAGTGTTGGGACTAGGGAAAAAATAATCAAGGAATTTCACAACATAAATTGCCCTTACAAAGTATTGATAGCTAATCCATTTGCTGTTTCAGAATCAATATCACTACATAAAGCTTGTCAGAATGCAATTTATTTAGAAAGGACTTTCAATGCAGCGAATTTCATTCAATCAAAAGATCGAATTCACAGAGTTGGGTTAGAAAAAACTGTCAACTATTATTATATTCTTTCAAATAATAATGTTGATAATACAATTCACATGCGTTTATATGAAAAAGAAAAAAGGATGTTGGAAATCATTGAGCATGAACCTATTCCTTTATTTAATAAGATTTTAGATGATGAAGATGATTTCAAGGTACTTATTAATAATTATGTCCAACAATCTACTAAAGCATTATGATTACGGAAGCTACGATGATTTAAGTTTTCTTTTGTCAGATGTTCTCGCTTTTAATGACCCTAAACCAATCAGAGATGTAAAAAGCTTTTGCAAAGAAAGGTCAATGAGCCTTTCTTATTCTATTGATGCAGCCATAGATATTTTTGCGTTCATAGGTTGGATAGATATCGTTGGAGATTTATTACAACCGACAAGAGTTAGCGAAATTACCAACTATAAAGAAGATGAAGAGAAGATTAAGGAGTTATTGATAGACGCAATAATTTCTAAACTAAAAGAGACCGACTTGTTGCAAAGCTTTATCCTTTTAGATAGCATCAAATATGATATTTCCAATGATGGGATTGTATTGCGAAATCATATGATTCCGATTGAATTCTCAGGGTTGAGAAATTTATTATACGAGTTGGGGTTATTCAACAAACACGTTTCTCCAACATTAATTAAGATAAATGAAAATTACACAAATTATTTCATCAATCAGATTGCTTTATGGATAAAAGAACAAGTTTTAAGAGATATACAATCTACTACGCTATCCTATGAACAATTTCTCCAAATACAGGAAATCAAGAATAAATATGGAACAGAAGCCGAGAAATTTGTCTTGGAGTATGAGCGATCTCGTTTAATTAGTCACCCAGATTGTAAGAAGGTAAAAATAATTAGCAACATTGATGTTGGAGCTGGTTTTGATATTATCTCTTTCAATAATAAAAGTTCAAGGGTTTTTGATCGCTTTATCGAAGTCAAATCATATTCAGAAGATTTACAATTCTATTGGTCAAGAAATGAAGTCAGAGTTGCAGAAGTAAAAAATGAACACTATTTTTTATACTTGGTCAACCGAAATCACCTAGAAGATGATGGCTATTCTCCCACCATGATTCAGAATCCCTACCACACGATATTTGAAGATGATACATGGTTGAAAAATGCAGAAACGTGGATTGTGAAGCCATCTCATTCACATTGAATGACACCCTTTGAATTAGGAGCTACTCAAGCGATTCGTAAAGGGGATTCCCGCATAATAATCCCTTAAAAAGTCTCTATAAAATAACCGCAGTTCCAAGCCCTGATTCCTAATCCCCAATTCCCAATTCCGCGTTATGATTAACCCCGCTAAACAACGAAAGGGAGCGCGAAGGATTATGCCATCAGGGATCTACACCTTTCCCGAGGGGTTCCTCTGGGGAACCGCCAC
>CAZMFK010000130.1:0-5034 GCA_964565545.1 uncultured Caldisericota bacterium
TTCTTTACGAGTAAAGTCAAGAAAGAATCTGGCTATCTCAACCATACAGGTAGATTCGTCCATCACGACCATACCGCCAGATCCCATGATTGCACCAGTTTGCGTAATGGATTCGTAATCTACCGGTGTATCAAACAAAGCTTCAGGAATACAACCGCCTGATGGTCCTCCCATCTGCACAGCTTTGGCTTTTTTATCATTGAGAATGCCTCCGCCGATATCAAATATAACCTCGCGAAGAGTAAGCCCCATAGGTATCTCAACCAAACCGCCCTTTTTAATTTTACCAGCAAGGGCAAAGACTTTGGTACCTTTGCTCTTTTCGGTGCCCATGGCAGCAAAAGCTGCTCCGCCATTTAAGAAAATCCAGGGGATATTGGCAAAAGTTTCCACGTTGTTGATATTGGTGGGTTTATTCCAAAAGCCTTTTTGCGCTGGGAAAGGAGGTTTGAGCCGCGGCATACCACGTTGGCCCTCAAGGGATGCTATAAGAGCAGTTTCTTCGCCACAGACAAAAGCGCCTGCTCCTGCTTTGATCCAGATATCAAAATCAAATCCCGTGCCAAAAATATTTTTGCCAAGAATTCCTTTGGTACGAGCTTGATCGATAGCAATTTCAAGACGCTTGATAGCTAATGGATATTCGGCACGAACGTAGAATATTCCTTCGTTGGCCCCAATAGCATATCCCCCAATCATCATGCCTTCTATCACGCTATGAGGATCACCTTCCAATAGGCTTCGATCCATGAAAGCCCCGGGGTCTCCCTCGTCACCATTGCATACAATGTATTTGGGTGTTTCTTTTTGTTGAAGGGCGGCATTCCACTTGAACCAGGTGGGGAAACCAGCACCTCCTCTACCCCTGAGACCAGAAATTTTAACCTCTTCAATAACCTGCCGGGGGCTCATTTGGGTCAGGCATTTGCGTATAGCTTCATACCCGTGGTGCTTTAAATAGTCTTCAATATCTTCAGGATTTATGCTGCCAGCATTGCGAAGAGCAACTTTTTTTTGCTTTTTTTGGGCCTCAAGATCTTCAAGGCTTATTTTAGTAGCTTTTTCCGGTGCTGTTCCCTGCATGGCAAAATCAACAATTTCTTTAGCTGAATCAGGCTGTACCTGAACAAAAGTTACTTTATCTCCATTATCGGAATATATATCCACTATCGGCTCCAAATAACAAGTCCCACAACAACCGGTTACCTCTACCGGGACTTTGGATTGGCGCTCGTTTAATTCCTTTAACAGTGCTTCGCTGACTTTTCCTGCTCCAGCAGCAATCCCACAGCTTCCCTGTCCTACCACTATTCTCATTGGCTTTCCTCCTTCTTTTCTGAAGATTCGGTTTTGCGAATATCTCGAAGAATCTTTCGAGCTTTATCAGGAGTAAGTTTGGCGTAGGTCTCTCCATTAATCATCATGACAGGAGAAAGCGAACAACAGCCCAAACAAGCAACGTTATTGAGGGTAAAAAGGCCATCATCGGTAGTCTCGCCATCAGCTATCTGTAGTTCTTCGCAAATGGCTTCCTCGATGGCTCCAGCTCCATTGACGTGGCATGCAGTACCTTTGCAAAGCATAATCAGATATTTGCCTATCGGATGCAGGCGAAATTGGGTATAAAATGTAGCAACTCCATAGATGATGGATGCTTTTATGCCTGTTTCTTCAGCAATTTTGTCCATCACATCCAATGGAAGATAACCATAAGCATCCTGAGCTTTTTGCAGGATGGATATGAGGCTTCCAGGCTTTTTTTTGTATTTTTCAAGAATAGGCGTCAAAAGAGAAAGGTCGCTGGCTGGTTCTTCATGACCATGATTTAGTAATTCTGAGGATTCGCAGCATTGTTTCATCGTTACTCCTTTATTGGTTAAATAAAAAAAAGCCCTTAAAAGGGCTTAGGCGGAAAATAATTTGGAGAAGGTTTCAGAATAGCCAGGGATGGAATTAGTCTTAATTTTTTAGCTCTTTTTTTTTCCATGCCACCTCCACCAAATAGAAACAAAGAGTTACCTTTTCCATTATATTTAGAGCACACATTTTTCCAACAAGCAGTAAAAAAATACTGTCTTTTTGCTTGATAATATTTACAAATCAAGCTCAGTAGACTTTTTTGACAAGTTGTTCTTTTACATTAAACTACCTTTGGTATAGGAAAAATATACCGATAATAAAGTATTTTTTAGGAGGATATGTTTTCATGGCCGATAAATCATTTAACCCTTTTAAAATGGCTCAGCAGCAGTTTGACAGTGTTGCTGAGAAACTGGGGTTGGACGAAAGTACCCGAGAGCTGCTCCGCAATCCCTTGAGAGAATATCATTTTCTGATTCCTGTCAAAATGGATGATGGGTCAGTAAAAGTCTTTCAGGGTTTTCGTGTTCAACACAATGATTCCAGAGGACCTTGCAAAGGAGGTATCCGCTTTCACCCCCAGGAAACAGCGGATACAGTAAAAGCTTTAGCCACCTGGATGACATGGAAATGCGCAGTGGTGGATATTCCGCTTGGAGGCGGAAAAGGTGGCGTTGTTTGCGATCCCCACCATTTGTCCGAAAGAGAGCAGGAAGGTATCTGTCGCGGCTGGATCCGTCAGATTTCCCGCAATATCGGACCTTTGCAGGATGTCCCTGCTCCTGATGTCATGACCAGCCCACAGCACATGCTATGGATGATGGACGAATATGAAGCCATCCACAATGGCAAATTCCCTGGCGTTATCACTGGCAAACCTGTAGGCCACGGAGGTTCGCTGGGCAGAAAAGAAGCTACCGGATATGGTTTGATTTACACGGTTCGCGAAGCTTTGAGAGAAATGGGAGTGGATATCCGCAAAACCACTGCATCCTTCCAGGGCTTTGGAAATGTATCCCAGTTTGCATGCAAACTTTACAATGAATATGGCGGGACAGTGATTGCCGTTTCCAGCTGGGATCAGGAAGATCAAAAATCATATACTTTCCGACGCACTTCAGGCGTCAACGTGGAAGAGCTTCTCTCCATCACCAATCGTTTTGGAGGAATCGACAAAGAAAAAGCCAAAGGGCTGGGATACGATGTGCTCGACGGCGATGCATGGATAGAACAGGAAGTGGACATCCTTCTTCCCTGCGCCCTTGAAAACCAGGTCACTGCCCAGACTGCTCCCAGAATTTCGAGCAAAGTCATTATGATTGCTGAAGGCGCCAATGGCCCGACCACCCCTGAAGCTGACGAAATTATCAAACAAAAAGGCATCTTTATGATTCCAGACTTTCTGGCAAATGCTGGTGGCGTCACTTGCAGTTATTTTGAACAAGTCCAGTGCAACATGAACTATTTCTGGACCAAAGATGAGGCCCTGTCGAAACTCGATACCAAAATGACCGAAGCTTTCCTTCAAGTTTCTGCCATGGCAAGAGAAAAGAAAGTTTATATGCGTGATGCAGCTTACATGATTTCTATTCAACGAGTAGCCCAGGCATGCAAGCTTCGCGGCTGGGTTTAATCAGCTAAAATCTGTTTTTTTCAGGCGGGACATTCGTGTCCCGCCTTTTTTTTATTGCATTATATTTCTATGGGTACTTGTTCAAGGTATAATAAAAATTAATGATGGAAAAAAGAGTCACTCTTCAATGAGACAAGAAAAGAATCTCTCTCCATATAGATCTCTGGACGATACTTATACTGAAAAGTTCAAAAAGCTTACTCCTCGTGTTTTGCGTGAAGTACTGCTTATTGCAAGCCTTTACGATGCTTTTCTTTTGGAAGAAGAAGGTCGTTTGGTGGATTTGTTATTTCAGTCATATTCTCAGAAAGGGTATGGCTTTATCCCTGTGATTACCAGGGTGAACAGTTTTGAAGAAGCAGGCGAAAAACTCAAAGAGCAGCCCTGTCAGCTCATTATTGCTGTTTTAAGGCAAAAAGATCAGGAGAATATCAACCTGATCCGACAATTGAGAGAGGAACATCCTGATTTGCCCGTAGTAGGCCTGGCTTTTCATTGTGAAGATTTGATTCCATTTTCCACCAATGAAAACAAAGATGTCGTTGACCAGGTTTTTCTTTGGCAGGGAGAAGGCAAAATATTACTGGGCATTATCCAGTATGTCGAAGATAAAATCAATGCGCTCCATGATATTCAACTGTTAAATGTCCCCTGTCTTTTGCTGGTGGAAGACTCGGTGTCTTTTTATTCTTCCTATTTTCATATTATTGATGAAGCGCTCTGGACTCAAATGTCAGCTTCATTTCGAGACGATCTCCCTTATATGTCTCGGATTCTCAGACTCAAAGCCCGACCCAAAATTTTACTTGCCAACACTTTCGAAGAGGGCTTGGCTTGTTACAAACAATACAAGCATCACTTGATTGGAATCATCAGTGATGTATGCTATCCAAGAGATGGAAAACTTGACTATACTGCAGGCATTGATTTTGCTCAAATGCTACGCCTGTCGTTTCCTGATCTGCCCATTATTATCCAGTCGAGTCAAAGCGATGTGGCAGATTTTACCAAAAGCATAAAGGCAGGATTTTTAGATAAAAATTCCAAAACGCTAATTCGCGATTTTAAAACAGTCTTGAACAAGTATTTTGGATTTGGAGAATTGGTCTTCAAAGCCAACGAAGAAAATGAAATAGCTCGAACCAACACGATCGAGGGACTCCTAAGCATCGTGGATACCCTCCCTCCTGAGATCTTGCGCAGGCAATATGAAGGATTCTCAATCAAGCGCTGGCTGTGGGTGAGAGCAGAATTTGAGCTGGCTGATCTGCTTTATTCAGACCAGGTGAGCAGTGAAAAGCAACTTTACCGATTTCGCCAAAAAGTTAAAGAAACTATTCAAAACTATCTAAGCGATTCGCGTTTGGGGACCATGGTGCCTTTCAGCCGAAAAAGCAGTTTTCATTTCTGGCATATTTCAAAACTGGGAGAAGGTTCCATTGGAGGAAAAGCCCGAGGGCTGGTCTTTATGGATAAAGTGCTTCAACGCTTTGTAAGCAAAGAGGTTTACCATAAAATCAAGATAGCTATCCCTCGATCCC
>CAZMFK010000131.1:0-5019 GCA_964565545.1 uncultured Caldisericota bacterium
CCCACTGATTTGAGCTTCATTTCAAATACCTTTTCACTGATTGAGCTGCAGAAAGCATGCCTACCAATATCCCTACCCCAAGAGTCAGAGTGATAATACCACTCAAAATACTTGAATGATCCACAGGCAAAGGATCAAAAGCCACAAAAGCATGATAAAATTTATCAACTCGCTGAAGGGAAGGCATCAGCATAAAACTTGCTAAAATCCCTCCCAAAAAGCCATAAAGACCTCCAAGGATAATAAAAGGATTTCTTACAAAAGCTCTGGAGGCACCAACAAGTTGCATAATTTCTATCTCTTTGCGGAAAGAAAAAATGGAAATACTGGTTGAAGCAGTTACAATGAATAAAAATCCTGCAAAAAAAATCAAAAGCAACGCTATTCCTAAAAAAGTCCCAATCTGGACAATGCCAAAAAATTGATCTGCTGCTTCAGAAATATCGGTAACAGAAGCTACACCTTTCATGCTTTTAAGCTCCGCTACCAACACTGGCACCATGGAAGTATCTGCAGGAATGATGCGAGCAGAAGGGGGTATAGGACTAACATCAATTTCCAATTCTTGGAATTTGCTTTTTAATTCATTCAAGGCATCTTCAGGAGAAACATAATCAGCCTGTCGAACTTGAGGTAGATATTTTATCTGGACCAAAAGAGAGTTGATTTCTTCCTGATTCATGGTAGCTTCAAAAAAAGCTGTTACGTTAAGGCGTTCCCCTATAGAAACAGTCCCAAATCGAACATAAATGGCAATGAGAAGAATAACCGAAAAGGAAAAAAGAGCAACGGTTGAGATAATAATACAACCCAGGCTAATTAAGCCATTACGCTTAAATGCCACTAAAGCTTCTTTGAATTCTCTGCGAAGATCAATAAAAAATCTCATCGACTTTTTTCCCCTGATCTAATACCAAAGTTCTTAATTTCATAGTTTCCAGCAACTTTTCATTATGGGTTGCCATTACGATAGTGGTTCCAATTTTATTTATAGCCTTGAAAAGTTTTAAAATTTCGCAGGAGGTTTCCCAGTCAAGATTGCCAGTTGGTTCATCAGCAAAAAGAATGAGCGGTCGATTGATAAGAGCTCGAGCAATTGCAACTCGTTGCTGCTCTCCTCCAGAAAGTGTGCCAGGTAAATGTCTCCTCTTGTTGGATAAATCTACTATTTGCAGAACTTCTTCAACTTTTTGCCTTATTCTTCGGTCACTTATTCCCTGGACTTCAAGAGCAAAAGCAATATTTTCATAAACGTTTTTGTAAAAAATTAGCTTGAAATCTTGATAGACTACCCCCAACTGGCGACGTACCAAATAGCCCCTGGATGAGGGTATTTGAGTGATATCCTGACCGTTGATAAAGATCTGTCCGCTATCAGCTTCTTCTTGCTTGGACAGAAGACGAAAAAGAGTAGTTTTGCCTGCTCCTGATCTTCCTACCAGAAAAATAAATTCTCCGCTTTCCACGCAAAAGCTAACATGATCAACTGCTATTTGGTGAGGAGGGTAGGATTTTACTAAATCTTTTGCCATCAAAATTACCCTGTTGAGGTTTTGCTTAAAATCTTCTTTCAAAACCCTCTCCTATTACTTCGTCGGTAGAGCCAATGATAATAAAAGCCTGGGGATCAATCAATTTTAAGTGATTTTTAAAGAAACTAACCTGTTTTTGGGCAAAAGCACAAAGCATAATACTTTTTCCCTTCTGTGTAAATCCCCCTTTACCTTCAATAATAGTGACCCCTCGTCCAATTTCCTGCAAGATGAATTCGCGGATTTCTTCTTCTTTATCTGTCACAATTAAAGCGGCCTTGGTCCTGGAAAATCCCTCCTGAACAACGTCAATCACTTTACCGAGAACAAAGAGCCCCAGCAGGGGAAAGAGAGCCAATTCAGGATTTCTGAATATGACTGCAGCGGAAATTACTACCAGGGCATCAACAATCATTACAATCTGGCCAAAAGGTAAGTGCGTATAATTATGAATGATTTGTGCCAGTAGATCGGTACCACCAAGCGAAGCTCTGGAGCGAAAAGTAATACCAATCCCAAGACCAGACAAAGCAGACCCGTATATGGCTGCAAGGAAAATTTCGTTGGTCATGCCCTGTTGTTTGAATATGAAGGCAAAAAGATCAATAAACACAGCATTAATGGCGATAGATAAAAAAGTACTAAAAACTGTAGTTCTGTTGAGCTTTCGAAAAGCCCAGAAAAAAATGGGGATATTGAGTAAAAAATACATTGCCCCGACGGGAAAACCCCAAATATGATGTATGATGATGGCAATTCCAGCAATACCGCCCAGAGTAAGTTTGTTGGGAATCAGAAAAAGAGCATAGCCAAAAGCATCAATAATGCTCCCCAAAACAAGACCAGGCAAAAAAACCTTGAGTCGGGCAGATGCTTTATTCATTGACATATTAGAAGCGAATGCTAACCTGTCTAAGCTCCTGATCCCAATCGACCACTGCTCGAAAGATTTCAGATATAAAGCGTATGGGCACCATCAAGCGACCCAGATGAATGACTGGAGCAACGTCCAGATTATGCTGCTGACCGTTAACTATCGCTTGCTTTTGGTTCACTATCAATTGTATCTGTTCGTATCTTAGTGAGATAAGCACCGTTTTGGTTTCCGGTTTCCAATCGATATCAGCACCAAAGATTTCAGCAATTACACGAATAGGAACCATGACTCGACCTTCGACTATGATCGGCGGAGCATCAATATTAAAGTTTCGCCCGTTAAAGGATGCCACATTGCTTCCAACTACGAGTAAAATAACGTTGGGATGAACTGGCCGATAGAAGAATACCCGGACTACTGTTCGGGAATTTCCCAAATCGTCAATAGCAGTAAATATCAGCTGATTCATTTCATGAACTACCCGGTAGGAAACGCTGAAGCTCCCATCAGGACCAAGCATAACTGGTTGTCGGTTAAAAAGCAGAGTGGCTTTGGGGTCAGTTTTGCCTTGTATCTGAACTTCTTCCTTTTGGATAAAAAGCGGAACCTCAGAAACGGTAATTTCAGGGGGAATCGTTTTACGAGTAATGGTTAGGGTTTCCGATTTCCGATTTTCATAAGCATCCCACACACTGATGACAAAAGTATTTAATCCTTCGCGAAGAGTAGTGTTCAAGTAAAAAATACCATCTTCCGAATCAACCGAAACTCGCTGTTGATTAATGGAGGCAAAAGCATCAGGATCAGTCTCGCAAAGGATAAACAAGCGTGTTTCTCTGGTGATCATGTTGTTATCCGGGGTCATAATAATTAGTTTGGGTGGATCTTTTTTGACTTCCCTGTAGGGATAAACTTTTACCAGAACACTCTTTTCTCCTCCATTGCTGCGAATTTTAATCTCACCATCATAACTGCTGTTGGGAGACAATTGGTTAGTGAAAAGGGTAACGGTAAATTCTCCTGGCTCATTGAAATTTTGAGGTCGAACTCGTATCCAGGGATGGAGAGAATTAACTTCGCCACGTATTTGGCCTTTTCCAGCATTACGAATTTGAAAAGTTTTTTCGGGTTGTTCGCCAAATTCAATCCTACCAAAATCTAATATGGAAGGATTCACTTCCAAAATTGGATCTTCGCTTTCTGCCTGAACGGAAATTTGAAGTTCGCGAGCTGTATAATTAATATCTTGCAATTCAGGGTTTTTGAGTGTGGCTTTGGTAATCTTGATGAGTGCATTGCCCTTGAATTTGGCTTTGAATTTTAAACGAACCAATACTCCATCTCCAGAAGCATGATAGTTTTTTCCCAGTATGGCAGAGGCTAGATGAATAGTGCCGTTTTCTTGATTAACTCTGCTTTGAAATGTGGCATCGAGCCCTTTGGACTTAAAAAAATCTCCTTCTTCAAGGTCGATTAAATGTATCCGATCCTGGGTATAATGCAGATCGATGGAATAACCAAAAAGTTGACTCACTTTTTCGATGGAAAGTTCTACAACAAAATCGGAATCAACCATAAGGTTGGTGGAATCTGTTTTAAAAAATAAAGTAGCTGTTTCGTTCCCTGAAGAAGTTGATATGGAAGCAAAAATCAGAGTTAAAACACCTACATACACTAAGAGCTTTTTCATCATCATCATTATATCTCCTAAAAAGAGACTTAGACTTTAATGTATGTCTTCTTCAATTACAGTGGCAGAAGACACATCATAGTGTTCTGGCGAGGAAAGGAGTAATCTCTGGACAAGTCTCCGTTTAAGCTTTATCCATTCTTCGGGAATAAACAAAATGGAGGCAAATAGACCTATCGCAAGACCTACGATTATTCCATTCGTAACATCCTTATTCATCAGCATGATCCTTTTCTAAAACTTTAACAACTCTAACTCTTGCTTTATAAAACTTATCAAAAATATACGTAAATAATAATGAAATTGCAAGAAAAGACAAAACCAATCCCCATTTATGAAGACTGTTAAGCATATTCCTGCTTATCCAAAGAGAGCTGATTAAGGCAATGAGGGGAAGAATAAAAGTTACAAAAGCTAATATAAATAGTCGGTAACTCTCAAAATGAAGCTCAATTACTTCTTCTAGTTGAACACTGCAGTTTAGATCCACTAAAAAAAAATCCTTTTGAGTATGGCAACCAGCACAGGAAGAACAAGTACATGAAGAGGATTGAATTTCAGGCTCATCCTTTTTTTCATTTATTACTTGAACCCAGGCTTGATTTCCAATAAGTTTTTTTACTATACCTTTTTTTACCATGAAAACCTCATATTCAAATAGAAAACCCCCACAGTGGTGTGTGTTTCAGGGTTTTTGAGCCTTTATTAACACACCTTCGGGGATCGACTATGCTTCGGGTTCCATCATTTCTTCAGGAGCCTCTCCACATAAGTACTTACCCCTTGATCAACAGAATGTTGGTCAAAACTACTGAACGATCACTTCCACCGCAGGGTGGATAGTATTATAACCCACTCATAGTTTTTTTAAAGGTTTTTTAAGTACATTTTATTAATTAATAGAGTATATATTTATTATT
>CAZMFK010000132.1:0-5018 GCA_964565545.1 uncultured Caldisericota bacterium
CAGTAGATTCCCAGGCATATTATCGTGGCAAAGCCCTGCTCGAAAAACTACGAAAGTTGATACCCCGCCAAATGTTCCAGATTGCGCTACAAGCTTCCGTAGGAGGAAAAATCATATCAAGGGAAAATATCGTACCCTATCGGAAGGATGTTACTTCAAAATGCTACGGAGGAGACATCACTCGAAAAAGAAAACTTCTCGAAAAACAAAAAGAGGGGAAAAAGCGCATGAAAATGGTAGGCAATGTGGAAATTCCCCAGGAAGCTTTTATGAGCATTTTAAAGATATAGTTTAAAAGTTAAAGGATTTCAATATAATCTATTTGTTATATTGGGGCGTGGCCAAGCGGTAAGGCAACGGTTTTTGGTGCCGTGATCGAAGGTTCGAATCCTTCCGCCCCAGATGAATGGAGAGTATCAATGAGCCAAAAGCAAACACATGATGGTCGTTTATGTATATTTGTCTTGGCTGCCGGTCATGGAATCCGTATGAAATCTGACACTTCAAAAGTTTTCTTTCCTTTTTTTGGAAAACCCCTATTAGAGCATGTGCTCAAAGCTGCCCAGTCACTGAAACCTGACAAATTAGTTACGGTCATATCTCCAAAGGATTATCAGCAAGCAGTGGAGCTTTTTGGTTCCATAGCTGAATTGGCTATCCAAAAAGAAGCCAAAGGCACTGGAGATGCTGTAAGGCAAGCATGGGAAATTGCTCCGGAAGAAGATTTTTATTTAATTCTTTGTGGAGATACTCCCCTAATCAAACCCCAAACCTTGCAATCACTGGCAGATATTTTTTTTAAATCCCATGCTGATGCAGCTATGATTACAGCCAAGGTGGCACAACCCAAAAGATATGGAAGGATTATTAGAAACGAGCAGGGCGATTTCCAGGAAATTGTCGAGTACAAAGATGCCAGCGCAGAAGAAAAAAAAATTCTTGAAGTAAACGCAGGAATGTATCTCTTTCGACGCGAAGCTCTTGAAAAAACCCTGTTTTGCCTGAACAGTCAAAATGCTGCACAGGAAGTATATCTTACTGACACTCTCAAAGATATTAGGCGTAACGGAGGCAAAATATCAATTCATCATCTGGAGGGAGAAAACGAGATCTTTGGTATTAATAACCGAAAGGATTTATCTGTAGCTCTTTCCATTGCCTATCATGAGAAAAATGAAAGCCTGATGCTGGAAGATGGAGTAAGCATCATAGATCCGAACCATACTTTTATTGATCCGCAAATCAGCATTGGCCAGGACAGCATAATCAAGCCTTATTGCTACCTTGAGGGTCCTGTTTCGATAGGCAGAAATGTTAGCATTGGTCCATTTGTATGCATCAGAGCTACAGAAAAAGATCCAGTTTTTATAGAATCCCAAGCCCAGGTTGGACCTTTTACCAGCATCCGTGGAGGTACCTGTTTGAAAGATCAGGTTCATGTTGGTAGCTTTGTTGAACTTAAAAAGAGCATTTTGGGAGAAAAAAGCAAAGCCATGCACCTAAGCTACCTGGGCGACGCTGAAATTGGAGAAAACGTCAATGTGGGCGCTGGAACCATTACATGTAACTATGATGGCGAAAAAAAATATAAAACCATTATTCATGATGGTGCTTTTATTGGTTCTGACGCTATCTTGGTGGCACCATTGAGCATCGGCAGAGAAAGCTATATTGCAGCAGGATCAACAATTACTCAGGATGTTCCTGACCACAGCCTGGGCATTGGCAGGTCCCGCCAGGTTAACAAAGTCGGCTGGAAAAAAAGACATATCAGGATCAAGGATGAAAGCGAAACAAAAAAGGAGGAAAAGCGAAATGGACCATGAAAATTACCTGGTTTTTTCAGGCCAATCAAATCCTGAATTAACTGCTGAAGTATGCCGTTACCTTGGTAAAGAAACAGCAAAAATGGCTATCTCGCGGTTTACTGATGGAGAAATCCACGTAAGATCAGAGGTTAATGTTCGCGGGAAAGAAGTTTTTGTCCTTCAATCCACCAATCAGCCGACAGATAATCTGATGGAGCTTCTCATCATGATTGACTCTCTTAAGCGAGCTTCAGCAGATAACATTACAGCTATTTTGCCCTATTTTGGCTATGCAAGACAGGATCGAAAAACTCAAGCCAGAGAGCCCATTACTGCTAAACTAGTAGCAAATTTAATCAGCACTGCGGGAGCTAACCGGGTAATCAGTATTGATTTGCATGCAGGGCAAATTCAGGGCTTTTTTGATATTCCTTCGGATAATTTAACCGCTGTATTACTTTTCTCCGCATATATCAAACAGAGAAAACTGGAACATGTTATCGCTGTTTCTCCTGATGTTGGAGGCGTCAACCGTGTAAAACAATTAAGCGTATTGATTGGAAGTCATTTTGCAATTTGTTCAAAAAATAGAGAGGAAAATGATAAAGTGGAAAGTATTAAACTCATAGGAAATGTTGAAAACAAAACTGCTATCTTATTGGACGATATTATTTCCACTGCATCCACTCTGACTCTTGCAGCTCAGGAATTAAAAAAGCAAGGAGCCTGCAAAGTTCTTGCATTTGCGACCCATGGTATTTTTGTTGAAAATGCCCTGGAAAAAATTATGCTTTCGCCTATTGATGAAGTGGTAATAACTAATTCCGTGCAGATAAATCCCGACAAACTGACCCGATGTCCCAAGCTAAAAATGGTCTCCATAGCCCCATTGATTGGAGAGGCTATTCGAAGGGTGCATCGAAAAGAATCTCTGTCAGAATTATTTGTAGAATGCGAACGAGCTTCTTTGTTTGATCAAATTGAGCAAGTTTCGTCCTGATTGTTTTTCTTTCATACTTCTTATTGACAAAGATTCGCAGCATTTTTACAATCTTTATTTTGGTAATTATAGTTTTACGCGAAAAAGGAGATCGATGAGATGAAAACATTTGATATTATGCTGAAAAAGCGAGAAGCAAAAGATCCGGATATGCTTCTAGCTGTATTATATGGTCATGGCATTCAGGAAAGTTATCCCTGCATGACCCATAAAAAAGACTTCATCAAGTTAGCCAAAACCTATGGAAGGAATATTATCCTCAACTGCAAACTGGATGATAATCGAGTTTTTCCAGCGCTTATCAAAGACATCCAGAAGGATGTCGTAAGCCTGGATCCTATCCATTTAGACTTATTAGCAATATCCCTTGACGAAGAAATTGCAATGAAAATCAAGGTTCAATTAGAGGGAGAGTGCATTGGAGTTAAGAATGGCGGAATTTTGCAGCAGTCAACTTTCCAGGTTGAAATAAAAGGAAAACCTGCAATACTGCCCGATCACATTATTATCGACACTTCCGATATGGACATTGGCACCCATATGAAAGCAGGAGATTTACCTTTGGAAAAAGGTGTATCGCTAGTAACTTCTGAATTGGATTCCATTTTTATGATTAGTGCTCCAAAAGTCGAAATGGTAGGAGAAGCTCCAGCTGAAGAAGCTCCAGCGGGAGAAAGTACTGAAAATCCTCCCGCTGCTTGATTTTCGTTTTAAAAAAGAATAGTTTTTGCGCTCAAAGACTATATACCATTCCAGTTAAGCAAACGTGTACTAATAGGTCCCTGAGTGCTCTGGATCAATATATGAGGCTCATCTTCCATATACCACGAAGTAATATCCATGGTAGGAAAATACAGACGGTAAGTCTCATAGCTTACTCCTGAGATTTCAATAGTTTCTTTGCCAACAAATTCGATACTGACTTGACTGTCCAGATTCAAGCGAGTTGAAATAGAACGTACTGAAACTCTGTTTAGCTCTCCAAAAGGATATGCAGCCATTAAAAAAATCAATGCTTCGTGTTCAATGAAAGTGTCTTTTCCCAAATAATACTGCTTTCGTTGGGTTTGATTTTCCAAAAGGTTTTCGGTAATATACGCCCTATTTTTCAAATTTCCCTTGAAAAGAATATTCTGTTCTGTTTCTATGGAATCTCTTATTTCTACTGATTCAGGTTGTAAAGAAATTTTATTCATGGCAATCCGGAGAATTTCTTCGCTTTCTCCGCCAATAATCTCTCTGACTAAAACAATGCGTCCAGCTTCGTAAAAAATATGATTCCATTGTTGGCTGATATTGCGGTTTTTTTCATCAAAAATCGCATAATAACTCACTGATCCATTGCGTATCCGATCGGTTTTCCAAATTTCCTTTTTTTCTTGAGCAGGCTGGATGCAGGAGCTCAGTACAAAAAAGCAAAGGAAGGATGAAAGCGCTACTACGAATTTCACTTTTTGCTCTTTTTTTGTTTCTTGGTGGAAATTTCAGTTTTATGTGCTGGCCATCGACCTTCCGTAAAAGCAATATACAGTAAGAATACCAGAACAAGCAAAACAAGAAGAAGTATCAAAAACCATGCGCTGGTGAACCAATTTCCTGAAGGTCGCAGAGGAAGCTCGGTTTCTTTGGGATCCTGCTCCAACAGAAGTTCATCCGAGGGTGAATCAGGAAAGCCTTCCAAAGGATTAATGCCTGGCAAATCGCTATTATCTTCCTGACGCGAAGGATCCTGGGAGCTCTCGCTTCCTGCTGGAGGAGACACGACGTCGATGGATGGATCAGAAGGCGAAGTGATGCCTGAAGGCATTTCTCCCTGTTGACCTGAGCGTTCATCCAGATGGTCCGTGGGTGCCGCTACAGGAATACTGATGGGAATATTATCTGAAGATGAAGAGCCCGGAAAGACTGGCGCAGGGGTAGTCTCTTCAGCAAATACGTGGGTGACGGAAAAAACAATGGACAGAATAAAAAAAGTGATTATTGCCATAAATCTGATTGACTTGCTCATTCATAACCTCCAATAACATCTTAACACTGTAAAAGTGTACCATAGGTATTATATCCAAAGTCTTGCAAGGATAAAAATATTATCCTGTATTTACCATTGAAAGAGAATTTTTTTTTGCTATGCTACTATAGAATGATCGACATCGGGCGGTTAGTTCAGCGGTAGAACGCTTCGTTGACACCGAAGAGGTCAGAGGTTCGAT